>JACMQW010000018.1 GCA_014376785.1 Oligoflexia bacterium | reverse complement strand
TCCAACGTCTGAGTGACCGAAGCGCCATCAAACGCAGCGAACGGGCTGAGAGAATAAACCACTTGGGGCATCACACGGTAAGGTAATTGGTAGTGGCTGTTAATGTATTCCGATGCCGACCAGATTGGATTACGCTGACGCCCGACCTTCACCGACATTCCTGGAATCGGCGCCCAATTTACGTATGCCCATTCCGCATAAGCAGTGTAGTTATTTTGGGGACCGTTCTGACCTTGCGCAATCAACTCCGCAGCAACGGTCCATTGGTCGTTAAATTTAACCGCGAGATCAGCACCGATTAAACTGAAATGAGTGAAATCAGGATTGGTGTTGGACAAATTGTAAGGAAGTAATTCTCTGTTCAGAGCTTGACCATAATAAGCACTGCCAAAACCATTCACCTTAAAATCAGCCGCTTTTGAGAGACTTGAAAGAGCAAGAGTCGAAGCGACCACTGCGAGCGCAATTGTACGAACAGAATTCAAAATCATGTCTTCTCCAAAATTAGGAAACGGACAAATAAGAAAATCCTGTCCGTTTCATGATGTGTACGATTAACTAATAATAAACAAATCCCAGAAAGCTTAAAGATCTATTTAAGAATTTCGCTCACGACACGTCCGGTTTTTAATGACACATCTTGTTATTCTATTTTCTTATTTTAGAAACAGAAAAATGTTTCAGCCTTCTCCGACTGACTTTGGGTCCAGCATTTCTCACGTACTCGCTGGCATCGTTTTCAAACCAGAAAGGGAAAACCGCATGCACAAAGAGCTTCAGCGAAATTCCTGCAAAGCTTCGCGCGTAGCGGGTCGCGACTGATAAATGGGTTTGATAACTCTCTCCCCCTTCTTCGGCATGAACGCAAAATGGATTCAGATCGATCGCGCCTTCCTGAAGGACCAACCGCTTCAGGTTTTCTAAGATGTCATCTGCTTGACTACAGATTTCAGGAATGGCGGTTGTCTCCCACATTCCACCCTTCGCTGGCGGTCCAAGCAACCAAAGGCCAGGCGCCCCGTGATTTTCATAACCTAACCCAAGCGGCGAAAGTTGCAGACTATTCCGTGCGCCCGAGAGTTCAAGTTTTTGATCAATCGGTGCATCGACCGCCATAACAATCCACCGACAAGAAATTTCTTGAACTTGAGGACTCCTCCGTGGCTGAAATTTCACGACGAGGCCATCGTTCTCTTTATTCGTGGAGAGAATACGCCCGGAATGAAATTTCGATTCACCTCTTTCACGGCTTTTCGCCAATTGCTCATCCACCGTCCTAGGAATTCGATGTCGGGTGATTTCCCAATACGGCTTTAGGTGCCGAATGAATTTGCGCCGTTCATCCCTACTCCAGCACGACCAAATTCGAGATGCTTGGTGACGCAAATCGAGCGTAATGGCCGAAAGCAGAGAGGGATCTTGGCGCAGAATGAGTCGAAAAACCTGAAGAATTTGGAGGGGAGAATATCCCGCGAGTAAGGGTAAACGAAAATGTGAGGTCAGCGATGGAGCCGCCGAGGTGGCGTGAGGCAGCGGAACGAGGCCACGACGGGAGAGAAAATGAATGTCGCGCGCCCCTCTGCTTTTGAGCTCCAAGAACACATCGACTGAGGTCAACCCGGTCCCGACGATGAGCACCGTATCCGACGGATCTATATTCGCAAGTCTTTCGAAATCGTAGGGTTGAATGACGTTCGCCAATACGGAGTTATTTGCAGACTTCAACACATGCGCAGGCGCCAGCTTTTCGTAGCCTGTCGCAATGACCACGAAGTCAGCACTGAAACAGGTTCCACGCTCCGTTTTCACGGTCCAATGCCCGCTTTTTCGCTCGAGCACAGAGGCCTTTTCACGGATATGCCGGTAACGAGCGGCAGGAATCTTCGCCAATTTTTCGCGTAAATATTCGCCAAAAAGAAAACGAGGAACATAATTTTCGCGCGGTTGCACAAAGCGGAAAAAGTCTAGTTTGTCGTTTTTATCGACACTCATTTTTTCCGCGAGGACATTTAAGAGATGATGAGGCTGAGGCGTTGAATAGGCGCGGCCCAAGCCCAATGCTTCCGAGGGATCGATCAGCGTGATTTCCAAATCCAAATCTACGCCGCAAATTTTCGTTAAGAGGATGATTCCCGAAGCTCCGCCACCGATGATGATTAACTGACGAGCAGCCTGACGCTTAGTCACGATGATTCTTTCCGTCGACTAAGCGGCTTTTAGGTAATCGGAATTTTTCTGGGCTGACGGCGTTTCGCCCTCCCTCGTTCCAAGATCTGGAATCGATTTTTCATTTGCATTTCCGCCTTTCACAATCACCACCAATTCCGCTACCACTTCGGCCATTTCTAGTGACTGGGAGTTTAGTCGTTCCGCAGAAGCCGCGGAAGCTTCGGACACCGTGTTGCTTTGTTGGGTGGCTTCGTTTAGCTGAGTAATGGCTTTCGACACTTCGTTCACCCCGACTGCTTGTTCTTGCGTCGCAGAAGAAATTTCAGCAACTAAACTGCTCACACGAGTCGACTTCATAACAATTTCTTGGAAGGTATGATCGCATTTTTCTGCGATTTCGATCCCGATTTCGACTTTAGACTTTCCAGTCTTCACCAGCCCGTTTACTCGCGTGGTGGTATTCGTCACGATTCCTTCGACCTTGCTAATGCTGCCTTCGAGCATCTCCGTAATTTCTTTCGCCGCGTTTCCGCTCATCCGGGCGAGGTTTCCTACCTCTTCCGCGACCACCGCGAAGCCTTTGCCATGCTCTCCTGCACGAGCCGCTTCGACGGAAGCGTTAAAGGACAAAAGTTTCGTTTGGAATACGATGTCGTTAATCACTTGCGTCTTAGCCCCAATTTCGGAAATCACTTTTACGATGTCTCGAATTTCTCGATTGCTGTTCTCGATTTCCTCAGCAACTTTCGCATTACTCATATCGATTTCGTTGATCGCGGAAACCATGCTTTGAATGAGGCCTTGCCCTTCTTTCACAGCATCTGCGCTCTCTTCAGAAATTCGCTGTGAATTTTGCGCATTTTCGGCCGTCCGAGCGATCATAGAATTAATTTCCTCGATCGCTGCCGAAGTTTCTTGGATAGCAGCCGCCTGTTCGGTGACGCTGGACGAGAGATCTTGGCTAGAAGTAGAAATTTTATGAGCCGCTTCCGAGACTTCGCTCGCATTTGAGGATAGTTACGCCGTGATGTGATTCAAGTTTCGATTGATGCCGCGGGTGAGAGAGATCGCAGCAAATAGACCAAAGAAAATTCCCATGGCCGCAGAAATAATCATCAAAGTCTTAGAATAATTTCCAGAATCCTGGGCAGATTGGTTTGAAGCCTCGGAATCCTTCGTTTGAAATTCTTTGAGTGCCTCTACGGGGACCCGGACGTTTTTTCGAGCTGTATCGAAATCGACTTTTACCATCTGGTCACGCTTCGTGTGGTCATCTGCATTTTCTGACCGAGAGAGCGACATAATTTTCGTGCTCACCTCCATCAAGGGTTTCCAATTTTCCTTCACTCCGTTCCAAAGCTTTGTTTCGGTTTCAGACAGTTCCATCGATTCAAATTTTTCTGAAGCTTTTTCAAACCGGGCGCCCGATTCCTCAAGCGCTTTTGCTTGTTCATTCACGGCTGCGGGGGTGTCTGCACCGGCTGCCGTCCGGACGGCGATGACGACGTCTTTTTGCACCATTCGCAAATCCACCAGAATTTTTTCCTTCGGCACGTTCACTTCCACCACACGCCGGTATTGGTTGGTCACTTGGGTGACGGAGTAAAAACCCACCGCCCCGATGCCTGCGATAAAAGCGAGCTGGAGTGTAAAAGACGCGTAGAGTTTTGTGCTAAGTGCGAGCTTATTCATTTTCATTCCTTAATAGGGTCGTCGGAAGGCTTTCTAGTTCGAGAGCTGTCCATGACCTATCGGCCAAATTTTTAGTAGAATAAGGAAATTCTGATGCGCGCAGGACTTTCCAAACTTAGACCTTACTGAAGGTCTCGGTGAGTCATTGCGCCAGTCAATTTTCCGTCATCACAGACCTATTGAAATGGCTACTTCAGATTAAATACTGACAGCGAAGGAGCAGCACAGCTCGATACTATGTTCAAACTGGGTTATCGCATGCCGCTCCAACATTCGAATTGCTTCAGCCTAGGCTTCAAATATGCTCCCCAGTTTGCAGAAAAAATTGGCGGTATTTCGGTCTCCGGAACTTATAAAACGGGTCCCTACGTCAGTTTCCAACGTTACTTTGCTGGTAATCACCTCATGCTGAATTTTTGGCTGAACCCTTTCTATTACGAAAATACGAAGACGATCGGGTCAAACGGTGTGGTCGGAAATTACCGGGACCGTCATTATTTCTAAAATGGTGGCTTCGGACTTGCCTGGTTGTTCTAACCCGTCCTTGTTCGACGCCCAAACAAAGTTGAAATTTCAAATGGACGAGGTGGCTTCCGCCTCGTCCATTTTTACTTCGTCAAATTTTAAACTGAGCCCAAACAACCGTATGATCCGAAGGACTTTCTTTCTCCCGAGGCTTCGTATCCACGACGACTTCTTTGCATTTTTTCGCAAGCGCTGGAGTCGCTAAGATGTGATCGATTCTCCAACCTCGGTTCCGGTTGTAAGCGCCTCGGAAATAATCCCAGAACGTGTACTGAACGCGGTCTGGATAAAGGTTCCGAAAGACATCGATGAACCGGCCTTCGACCGTCTTTCTATAAGCCTTGCGGGCATCGATGTGAAAACAGGGATCGTCCATATTTTTTTCTGGATTGGCGACATCGATCGGCTCCGGTGCCACATTTAAATCGCCGAGCCAGATTATTTCTTCTTTCTCGTCCAGGTACTGATCGAAGTATTTCTGGAGGCGCTGATACCACCGGAGCTTATATTGGTATTTATCCGACTCGATGTCGCTGCCTTGGGGTACGTAAGTATTTACGATTCTGATGCCTTCGACCAAAATCTGAATGATGCGGAAATCTTCCGAGTCGGGTCCCGGCTCAAATCCGTGGATAACTTCGGTTGGCTTCTTCAGCGAAAGGATCGCCACTCCGTTATAGCTTTTCATTCCTCTGAAATGGACAAAGTAGCCCGCATCGATGAACGCTTGTTTTGGAAAGTCTGGATCCTGAACTTTCGTTTCCTGAAGGGCGACGACGTCGGGCTGATTCTCCTCCAACCATTCGAGCAAGTTGGGCAGGCGCTTTCGCACGGAGTTACAATTAAACGTCGCGACTTTCATAACGAAAAACTAAAATCATTCTTCGCTAATTACTAGTGGTGATTGTTAGGAGAGCCTCCTACCGGAGATCCAAACATTCGGCTAGTCGCTCCATGCGTAATCGAACGCTTACTTTCTCCTTCGACTAAAAACGAACCCACCTCGCTCACGATGATTGAAATCCCGGTTCCGGAGCGTTGGACGCTCCCCTTCAACTCTAGAAAACGACTATTCACGATGATCGGCTCATAGCGCTCGTAAATTTCTTTTTTCAAAATAAAATCAAGCGACCCCTCGTCGTCTTCTACGGTTAAAAAAGCAACCCCTTTGGCCGTTGGAGGTCGTTGGTTCACAGACAGAATGCCCGCGTAATGAATCCTCTTTCCGTGAGGAAAACTTTTCGCCTGCACACTCGTGGTCTTTGGAAGGGTGGGCATCGATTTCCGGAGAGCGGTCATGAGATTTCCATCCACGGAATATCCGAGCGCTCGGTAGTCCGCGACGATGGTCTGAAAGAGGGTCATCTTCGGAAAGAGCTCATCGCTTGAGGACTCGAGAGCCGGATCTTTTTCAAACAGAGAAAGCTGACTCGATTCGGCTCGCCTGAATAGACCATGATAACTAATCGATTGCCAAAACGTGTGGCGCCGATCGCTCCCAAAACAACTAAATACATCTGCCATCGCCATGAGCTCGATCACTTCGCGAGAAAGCTTCGTTCGTTTCACAAAATCATAAAGACTCGAAAAAGGCTCCTGTGCTCGCTCCACTTCCAGCACGAGAAAGTGAGCTTTCATTTCATCCTGTGTGATTTTCGTTTGGATATCGCCCTCCTGCAGTTCGCGCTCTTTTTCTGCGCTCATCCACCGGATGTCTTCTTCACGAATACGACGCACATTTTGAAAGCCCATGCGGACGCGCCCCTGCCCTTCCATTTTCGCGTCCCAGTCCGACAGGTTTGGATGAATCGGAAGGACTTTCACGCCGTTTCTTTTTGCATCATTAATGAGCGTGTCCACCGCGTAAAATCCCATCGGCTGTGCATTCACCAGTGCACAGAGAAACTCTGCCGGATGGTGGCACTTTAAATAAGCCGAAGCGTACGCAATGGACGCGAAAGAGGCGGCATGCGACTCTGGAAAATTATAAGCAGCGAATCCTTTGAAAAAATGACAGAGCTCATCGATCCAAGGGAGCGGTAATCCACTTTTCACCAAGCCTGCGTGAAGCTTCACTCCGACCTCACTCACCCCGTCCGCGGAGCGGGCAGCGGCTATAGAGCGCCGAAGATCGTTTGCTTCCCGGTCGTTGAAACCCGCTTTCTGAATCGCAATCGCCATGACCATTTCTTGAAAAAGAGGAATGCCGTAGGTGCGACCGATGATGGGTTCTAAGTCTTTCGAGGGTAAAACATAGGGTTGCCCCCGGCGCGCAGCTTCGCGACGTTTTAGATAGACGGGAATCATCGACCCTACTCCCGGCCCCGGCCTGACGATCGCCACTTGGACGGTGAGGTCATAGAGATTCACCGGCAGCGTTTTCGGTAACATGGCTTTCTGAGCGCGGGACTCGATTTGGAAGCAGCCCTCCGTTTCCGCGCGACCGATCATCGCATACGTCTCGGGATCCTCAGGCGGTATCTGATGCCAGTGAATGCCGAGGTATTCGCAGGCGTAATGGAGAGCGGTCAGAAAACCGAGCGACAGAATGTCGAGTTTCAGAAGTCCTATGGTGTCTAAGTCATTCTTATCCCATTGGATGATGGTTCGATTTTCCATGCGAGCGGGTTCGATCGGAACGATTTCTGAAATCGGGTCTTGGGAAAGGGTGAACCCCCCCGAGTGGATCGAGAGGTGCCGTGGAAAATCAACGAGGTCATCCGCAAGCGCTTCGATCAGTGGCCTTTTCGACTTCAGATCCCCGGCGATCTGATCGAAGTCGCGGGCAAGCGCGTTCGCCGACATCACTCCCACCGGAACCCCGATGGCTTTCGATAGCTCTAAAAAGGAACTCTTTTTTTGGTAAGTTCGAATCGCGGAGACCATCGCGGCCCGGTGCCGGCCATAGCGCTGATAAATGTACTGGATCACTTCCTCGCGACGGTTGTGCTCGAAATCCACGTCGATATCCGGAGGCTCGCTTCTTCCCTCGCTGATAAAACGCTCGACCAGAAGATTCATGCGAACGGGATCAATGGCGGTGATCCCTAGGCAATAACAAATCACGGAATTTGCGGCCGACCCCCGGCCCTGACAGATGATATTTCGGGAGCGCGAAAATTCGACGATGTCGAAAATCGTAAGGAAATAACCCGCATAATTCATTTTTTTAACCAGTTCGAATTCTTTCCGAATCTGCCCATCGACTTTTTCGGAAATGATGCCGCGGTAGATTCGGTGCGCCCCTTTGAGCACCATTTCCTCGAGATACGACTGAGCGGTGTGTCCTTCCGGTACGAGTTCGACCGGGTACGTGTAAGCGAGTTCCGATAAATTAAAAGTGCAGCTCTCGGCGATATCCAGCGTGGAGCGAATCGCAAGGGGGAGGTCTTTGAAAAGAGCCCGAACCTGCAGCGGGGATTTTAAGTAACGTTCGTTATTTTTGAAAATCTTTTTCCCGGCGGTTTTTAAAGTCACCCCTTCCCGAATACAAGCCAGGCAATCCTGAAGCATTTTTCGACTCGGAACATGGTAGTGAACGTCGTTATGAGCCACGAGCGGTAGATCATACTGCCGCGCCGTCTCCACCGCTTCTTCGGTCCGTTCGCGGTCCATACCGTCTAAGTACTGACAAATCGGGAGGTAGAGCTTTTCCCCGAAAAAATCTTTCAGAGGTCCGTAAGCCGTAGTCGGTCGGTGGTTCGGAATCGCCACTAAACCCGACGAGCGAGGATCTCCCTCTAAGGCCGCCATCAGCTGATCGAGCGTGAGCGAGCCTTTGCCCTTTTCTTTCCCCGCGTGGAGTTTCGTAATCGTCTGACAAAGCACGGCGTAAGCCCCCCGGTCTCTCGCAATGAGCGCAATCGGGGGGTGGTCGGATAAAGTCAGCTCTGAACCCACGATGAGTTTCACATCGGTAATCGCTTTCGTGACTTCATAGGCGCGGGGGATGGCATAGACTCCGTTTATGTCCACGATTCCCACTGCGGGCATTCGCAACTCGGATGCGCGCTCGACGTAGTCCCGGGAATCCGAAGCCCCTCTCAGAAAAGAAAAGTTCGATTTAGCCAGAAGCTCGGCATACATCGTGGCACCTCACTCGAAATATCCATGAAGGTAGTACTCATCCTTTAAGTTTTTAAAAATCCAAACCGGCGGTTTTCCTTCTAAATCCACGCGGTAATAATTTCGCTCTACCCGTTCCCCGAGCCAATCCGTGTCGATCTTCTCGACTGCCGACCAAGAAAGGATTCGGCGGGGGCGCTTCCGGATGAAAAGCAATTCGTCCGCTAACTGGATGCGCTCGGGACGACTTAAGAGTCGAGTCGGACGCTCCGGGATGTAATCCGTTAAATCGGGTAAGTTTTTCTGTTGTTCCAGAGTGCGCGACCAACTGCGTTCCGCCACCGCTTCTTCGTGGATCGAGGCCCGAAAAACTTTTCCTTTACCCAGGCCTTCGGACAATTGCGAGAGAGCAGAGTTGAAAATCTCTTCTTGCTCTTCTCTTGAGTGAAAGAAATTTTTCTGGCCCGAATAGCCTCGCATGCTTTGGAGAATCTGAAGATCGATCCCGATCACGCTCGATTCGAGCGGTTTCCTCGCAAGGTCTCGCTCGAGTCTTTCGCGGATGATGGGGAGGGTTCCGCGGGCGGTGGATTGGGGCAGGATAAATTCCATCGTCCACTCCCGTATCGGCTCTTTTACCGTACTGAATTTTTCAAGCCTTAGGCTGAATTTTATACTCGACGCGCGGAGACCTCGCCCCCAGAGCCTGGAAAACGCACGGTCCAGTACGGGTTTTAGGTAAAATAAAAGCGGCTCCAGCGTTTGACAGTGATCGTTCTCGTAGAGCTCGATGTGCTCGATGATTTTTTCCTGAGCCACCCAGAGTGGCCAGCCACTTTCCATTTCTCCGAGAATGCGAGCGCGAATCAAAAGGCCCGCCGCGCCGAAGCGACCCGGAATTTCCGAAGTCGGAAGCTGCATGAACTGCGAGACCCGCGTGATGCCGACTTGGGCCAGGTTATCGATCATTCGCTGAGCGATGCCACTGGATTTCGGATCAGTCTCATAGAGGTCTAAGTAGAGAGGGAAACAACCCAGCGAAAGGCGCGCCGGATCGAGTGTTCCATGCAGCGCTAAAACCAGCGCGTCTAGCATGGAATCTCCGATGGCGATTTTCGCACTCAAACCAAACTTAGCAAGCAGGAGACGTAAGCGGGCGAGAAACGTCTCTTCTCGGTAAATTGTGCGGCATTTTCCGATTTCGATGAAGAGCGTATTTTTCCTTTGGATGCAGAGCTGAGGACTAAACCGAAGGCAAGCTTCCGCAATGGGGACGGTATTTTCGAGAGTAGGACTGAAAACGATCGCGGCGACCCTCACGTGACTTCCTCACTCAGTGCGGAAAAGGTCTCTTCCGTTTCTGTAAGGACGGGAGTGGGAAAGGAAGCAGGAGCAGAGACTTCGCCGCCTTTGTTTTTTTTCAGCTCGATCTCGAAACCCTTGCCTAAAATTCCGCGTTTCACTCCGAACTGAAGTTTAATCGGCCAAGCAGACTGCAGTTCTTCGGTGAGTAAAAATACGGTCGCGTTGCTCTTCTCGGCCAGGAGTTGGAGCGCTTTCAGCATTTTTTCTTCCCGGTAAATACTCGGAGAGACGATGCACTGAAAAACCTGACACCGCAGGGCCATTCGCACGGCGGAGAAAAGCTCATCCCCGCATTCCGCAAAAAGCAGTCGACTCGCATCGACTCCTCGCTGGTGGAGGGCAGTGGGAAGCAGTGAAAACCGAACCTCGGCCCAGAACACTTTCAAGGACGGGTTTTCTCTTAAAAACTGAATCAGCCATTCCGTTTTCGCAGATCCCGAAACTTCGGTTAGGGCACCTCGGGGTACCCCGCACGAGAGGGTGCTCGAGGCGAAACGCTCGTGCGTGTGTCGTCCCTCTTTCTGAGTGATCATTTCCCGTAACTCTAAAATTTTTGCGGGTTCGGCAGCCATAGCCTTTATTATCACCGCCTATTCCAGGGTTTTAGCGGTACTTACGCATAACTTACGCTAGATTGATTTTATAGAGATTTGGAGCACGACCTAGCGCATTAAGTTAGGAGAGACCCCTTCCAGGAAATCTCCGGGTTGTCCGCTCCGCATCCGTTCGGTAGCGTCAAGTCCATGTGCTACTCCGCCCTCGTTTTGCAAAACGTGAAGAAGCTCGGTTACCAGTACAAAGCGCGGGTGCAGACGGACCTCTTCGAAGATCTATTTCGCGGCAGACTGAGTGGAAGCGGTGCTAAAATTCCGAGGGCTATGGAGCAGTCCTTTCTCGATTCGCCGACTTCGGCTCCAGAAATGAGAATCGCCCAGGCCATTCGCGAATTTCGCCGAAAAGAACTCACTCAGCTTCAAGAAGAAATCGGAAAACAAACCACCCGACTCGGGGCGGCCGAAAAAAACCTACTCACGAAAGTGACAAAAAAAGCGCGGGAAGACCAACGCATCTCGCTTTCTAAAATTAAAAACGCGGACGCTAAAATTCAGCGTCTGGAAAATGAAGAACTCTCAGAAAGTGATTCCCGAATTTTCCCAGGTCTTTATGCTCCCCTCCTTCTCGATTCGGATGGCGAGCGCGTGATTCGTCCCTTTCGCTACCACTTACGACCATCCGGTCAGCCCGCTTCGTTTGATCGAAAGTTCGACGGGACTTATAACGCCAGAAGAGACAGCCTAGCCGAAAAGTTTTGGTGGAAATCCGTTTACGGAAAGAATCACGGCGTGATGGTGATTCGAGCATTTTACGAAAATGTGGCGCTCCACGATTTCGAACACCGGGCACTCGCACCCGGGGAATCGGCCTCAAATCTGATCCTTCGATTCGATCCGCAGGGACTGGATGAGATGCTGGTGCCCTGTATCTTCGACCGAAACCATGCAGACAACCTCACCCTCGACTCTTTCGCACTGATTACGGATGAACCGAACCCCGAGGTGGCAGCCGCGGGCCACCAGCGAACCCCGATCGTCCTGCGAGAAGAATACCTGGATCTTTGGCTGCAGACGAAAGGTAAACCCCTTTCAGGTTACGAAAAAGTCTTCGACGACAAACAACCCACTTACTTCGCCCACGAACAGGTCGCCTAAAATCACTTATGACCATTTCTTTTAAGGAACGATGTCTGAAGCATTTTAAATCACTCGGTCCAGGCTTAATCACCGGAGCCTCCGGCGACGACCCGAGCGGTATTGCTACCTATTCCCAAACGGGTGCGCAATTCGGGTTCCAGTTCACCTGGACTCTCCTCTTCACCTATCCCCTCATGTGCGCCGTACAAATCATGTGTGCAAGGCTAGGCCGAATTACGGGCCGAGGAATCGCAGGAAATCTCCGACGTCATTATCCGAAGGCCATTCTCTATCCAGTCGTATTTATCCTCCTCGGCACAAACATCATCAATCTTGGCGCCGACATCGGGGCGATGGCCGCAGCCGTGCAACTCATGGTCGGAGGCCCGATCCTCGCTTACTGTCTCGGCTTTGCCGTTTTGTCATCACTGGCGCAAGTTTTCATTCCTTACACGGTGTATGTACGTTTTTTGCGGTGGCTTTGCTTATCGCTGCTCGCTTATGTCGCGTCGGCATTCATCGTGAAAGTACAGTGGCTTCAGGTGTTGAAATCGACGCTCATTCCGCACATGAAGCTGGATAAAGACTCGATTAAGATTTTAATCGCGATCCTGGGCGCAACCATTAGTCCGTACCTTTTTTTCTGGCAAGCGGGCCAAGAAGTCGAAGAGATGGAATGCTCCGACTTCCGTAAACCTTTGAAATCATCCCCGCTCCAAGCCCCGAAGGCATTAGAGCGAATCCAGACGGATACATTGACGGGAATGTGGGCCTCGAATCTGATTGGAATTTTTATCATCATCGTGACCGCCGTCACCTTGCACGCAAGCGGAAAAACTCAGCTCGACACTGCCGCCCAAGCCGCAGAAGCATTGAAACCCATCGCAGGTAAATTTGCGTTTTTCCTTTTTTCGATGGGGATGATCGGGACTGGATTACTCACCGTTCCCATTCTTGCGGGATCAGGAGCTTATGCTGTGGGCGAGGCACTGGGGTGGACGGTGGGCCTGGAAACAAAGCCCATTCGAGCAAAGGCGTTTTATGGCGTGATCGTTGTCGCAACCCTGCTTGGGTTTGTGATGAACGCGGTCCATCTGGACCCGATTAAGGCTCTCATCTGGACCGCGATCATTAACGGGATTGTGGCTGTACCGATCATTGCCCTCACCATTCACATGTCGACGAACGAGAAGGTGATCGGTGATTTGAAACTGACTCCCGCTTTGAAAATGTTGACCGTGATTGCGACGCTTGTGATGCTGCTCGCAGTGATTTTCATGGTCATCCTCTGAGCGAATTAAACGAGCCGCCTTGAGACCGAATGAGTTTCTGCACCTCAAGCACAGTCGCCGTGATGAACGAAACGATTAAAATTTCTAGTAAAGTTTTCCAGCCGAGTTCGCTCAATCCGAAAATTCGTTGCGAGAGTGGAACGAAGTGGAGGGCGATCTGGATGCTGAGGGTGAATAGGACGACACCAAATACCCAACGATTTGATGTGAATCCGAGCTTGAAGATCAACTTCGATTTCGATCGCGCGCTAAACGCCCGCCAAAGCTGGCTTAACACCAAGGTCGTGAAAGCGATGTTTCGTGCTGGTACGAGTCCTTCGGTCTTCAGAGTAAATAGAAACAACCCCAAGACGCAACTTCCCTCAAGTAATCCAACCCAACCTATTCGGATCCACTCAGCTTTGCCGACCATGAGTTTTTTCGGGGACCGGGGAGGTAATTTCATCGAATCCGGCGATGTGGGTTCGGTAATCAAAGCGAGAGCTGGGAGAGAATCGGTAACGAGATTAATCCAGAGCAGGTGTACGGCTAAAAACGGAAGCGGAAGATTTCCGATCGAAGCGCCTAAAACCACGAACAACTCACCGAAATTACCTGCCAATAGATACAAGATAGCGCGACGAATGTTCGCGTAGATTCCCCTGCCTTCGCGAATCGCTGTGATGATCGTGCTGAAGTTGTCGTCGGCGAGGATCAGATCGGCTGCTTGTCGTGTGACTTCCGTACCGCCTTTCCCCATCGCGATTCCAATATGAGCCGCTCTCAACGCAGGGGCATCATTCACTCCGTCTCCGGTCATCGCCACGATTTCGCCCGACGACTTCAGATGATCGATAATCCGAAGCTTATCCTCGGGGGTTGATCGAGCGTAGACGCACTCAGATGCGGACTCCCCCTCCTTCAAAATGCCAAGCTCTAGCGCAATCGCTCGCGCCGTATCCAGATGGTCACCGGTGATCATCACCACTTTCACGCCGGCTGCTCTTGCCGCCGCAATCGCAACCTTCGCTTCTTCGCGCGGTGGATCGGCTATTCCGATCATTCCAAGGTAGGTGAGTTCTTTCTCTTCTTTTCCTTTTCCCATCGCAACCGCCAACACCCGCAAACCTCGTGAAGCCATTCCTTCGTTGATTTTCAACAGACTTAGTTGATCGGCTTCGGTAGTAAGACAAAGTGGAAGTATCGTTTCGAGCGCTCCCTTCACATAAAGTGATCCATCTGCTCTGAGGATCGACATCCGCTTTCGTTTAGGATCAAAAGGGTGAGTAAAAACCCTCGGATTTTCAGCGTCTATTTCGGGAAGTTCCATCCCTTGTTTGCGCGCTGCTAGCAGAATCGCGACCTCTGTCGGATCGCCCGTACCGATATCTCCAGCGTCCGGAAGCTGCGCATCACAGCAGCCTTCGGCGACGCGGAGAATCTCCTTCACGTCCTTTCCTTGAATTTCTCTCACTTTCATTTTTCCGGTAGTGAGAGTGCCCGTTTTATCCGTGCAGATCACCGACACACCTCCTAGCGTTTCGACACTCGGGAGAGAGCGAATGATTGCGTGGCAGGCAGCTAACCTGCGAACTCCCAAAGAAAGGGCGACGGTAATAATTGCCGGCAATCCCTCGGGAACAACCGCAACTGCAAGCGATACGGAGAAGATCACCAATTCAAACAGCGGCCGGTGGTGCGCCCATCCCAGAATAAAAACAAGGACGGTGACCCCGCCGCAAATCCAAAGGAGTTTCATCCCCATTTTCTTCATCTGGACCTGCAGAGGCGTCAGCGGCGAAACCGTCTGAGTCAGAAGTGCTGCGATTTTGCCGAGTTCCGTTTTCATCCCGATGGCTACGACTTCAGCGATCGCCGTACCAGTAGCTACGGCTGTTCCCATAAAAACCATTTGCTCTCGGCTAAGGTCCCCTGCGGACGCTCCCGCCGTGAGCGCATTTTTCGAAACGGGCAGACTTTCCCCCGTCAGGACGGCTTCATTCACTTTCAGATAAGTTGCCTCGAGCAAACGCGCATCCGCTGCAATAATGTCACCCGACTCAAACTTTAAAATATCTCCGCTCACTACATCTGTCGCCAGAATAGACGCGGTTTTCGAATCCCGGATGACTAGAGCGCGCGGTGCGGTCATATCTTTTAGCGCGTCCACAGAGCGCTCCGCCTGATATTCTTGAAAAAAACCAATGGTCGCATTCAAAATCAGAATGACAATGATGGCTGCGGCATCTGTCCACTCCCTGAGGAAAAGCGAAATCACACACGCGACGAGAAGGATCAGAATGAGCGGACCCGAAAACTGCCGAATAAAGATTCGTGGTGGAGAAGAAGTTTTCTGATGGGTTAATTCGTTTTTGCCCTCCTCATGCCGAAGGTTGGCATCTTCCGCACTTAATCCGGTCTCTATTGGCTTCCGCTTCGCATCAGGCATTTGCTTCGACATCGCAGTTAACCCTTTGCCAATTCAACTTCGGCAAATGCGAGTACCGGTGCAAAGAGTTCCGTGGCTTGATGCTGGAGATTCCGCTTCGCGTGCCGGATCGCTTTCGATTTCGAGAATGCCGCCTCAAGTGAACAGAGGTCGTGCCATTTTCCTAAAACATCGATAAGGCTGATCAGAGGCGTAGCCGGAATCGCTAAGGCTTCCAAAGAATAGCGGGTTTTCTTTAAAGCCTTGCGGAAGTCGTGAAAGTCGACGGGCATCACCCCTTCATCACCGGAGTAGAGAGCCAATTTTTCACGAAGCTTTTCCATCGCTACTCCGTAGTCCAGGCCAGCTAAACCCTTGATTTCTTCATCGGTGGAAAAAAGATCAGTGATGAGTCGTTTACTTCCTTTCTTCTGCATGAATTTTTGAAATTTTTTTCGCGTTCGACTTAGCAACCGCTCCAATTTTCCAGAGTGCAGATCAAATTTTTCCGCGTCGCGCACCACCACATCAAGTTCCCGAAGTTCACCGAGATGAGACGCTAATTTTTTCAATTTCCTGTCCAAGGGACGAAAGCGAATGCAGACAGAGCTATTTTCGATGAGCCAAATGGCGGTCCGCGATCTTCTAACGGCGACGCGGAGCTGGTGCACCCCATTGCGGGTGGTTTTTTTTTCCAGCCTTTGCATGAGAGTAGAAATGGTTTCTGCCTGAATTTCAGGAGAAAGAAAAGTTCGACTTTGGGAAACTCTTTTGGATTTCATAAAAGTTGCTTTCCATGGATCTACAAGCTGAAAACAATCAATTGCGTTGTTGGACTTCGGCTCCGCCAAACTTTCGATTCGGTTCCGGCGGCGATAGCAATGAATTGTTTTGCGTTCACGGCGTATGAAATGACTCCCCCGCCGATGGGTGAACCGATTGACATTTTTAGGAGCAATTTACCGCTCAAGCCGTCAAAGGCGTAAAGATGGCCTTCCAGGTCACCCGTAAATACTAATCCCGATGCAGTGGAAGTGACTCCAGCGATCATCGGACCCTTCATCGAGTGTCTCCAGGAAATCTTTCCCGTGTCTGCATTCACCGCCGTAACCCAACCCATCCATTTTTTTTTCAGGTCAGAATGAACGATCGGATTGTTTCCATTCCGGGCATCTAATCGGACCGTACTGCAAACATCACTTGAGTTCACATAGACGAGGTTCAATCTCGGGTGGTAGCTCGGACCATTCCAAATGGAACCGCCCATGATTCCTGGACAAAATCTGACCGGCTCATTTGAATATGCCTTCGTGACATTCAGGCGACGAGTGAGCGGGGTCGCATAAATTTCCGTTCGCGTTTCAAGATCAACTGCGTGTAGGAGTCCATCTTTTCCCGCCTCGAGTATTATTTTTCTTCCCGCTGCACTTTTTTTGATGAGAACTGGCGCTGTAGAAGCAGCCCAACCATGAAAGTCATGGCGGGTCACTTGGTAAGAAAAATGAATTTTTCCTTTTTTAGCGTCGAGTGCAATGATCGAGTTCGTGAAGAGATCTTTACCAAATGGCTTCAAGGGTCCTAATGGCGGCGTTCCATTTCCGGTTCCCGCGAGAAGCAAACCCTCTCCTTCGTCGATCGTGTAACTCGACCAAGTTTTAGCGCCGCCCAGAGCGTCTTCGTAATTTTCGTAGGGAACTAAGAAAGTGGACCAAAGTGAGCGTCCAGTATTCGCATCAAAGGCCATCAATCTTCCGCGGACACCCTCTAACTTCCCTCCGGAATTCCCGATGAATACCATTCCGCGCCAGACTACTGGAGCAGCGGTAATCGACTCGTCCGCCTCCGTATCCGCGGCAGCAGTTTTCCAAATGAGTTTACCCGTCAGAGCATCTAGTGCGATCAGGCTCCCATCGGGCGTTCCTCGGAACACTTTTCCGCTTGCGTACGCAACGCCCCGATTGGTACCGGGTTCGCTCGATTCAAGATTTAGCCCGCCACCTTGCTTCCATATTAACTCACAAGAATCCGCTTTGATGGCGTAAGTATTTTCGAACGTGGTGACGTAGAGGATACCCTTCGCGACAATCGGACCGCTCTCGAAAATCGCCTTCTCTCCGAGATCAAAGGAACAGCGCTTTTTCAGTTCAGAGACGTTCAAATCATTTATTTCTTCTAGCGTCGAATACCGATTCGATGACAGGTCCTGGTTAAAGCTTCTCCATTCGTGCTCGGCTTCTCGGTTCTCATTTCGCTCCGTTTGCCGAACGTGGGAACAACCCATAACAATAAGAAGAAAAGCAGCGCTCAAGAAGGTCATTTTCATCTGCAGAACGAGCCTCATCAACGGGCGGCCAACGGAAAATAGTGCGTGCTCGCACGAACTTGATGACTCAAAGTCTTTCCGGACTCAAATTCGCTCACATTCAATAGGGTTGTCAGTGCGATGTTCGATACCGCTTCGCGAGTGAAAAAGGCCTGATGGGAGGTCATGAGGACGTTTGGAAACGTGAGCAAGCGAGCCAACACATCATCCTTCAGCATTCCGACAGAAAGATCGTGATAGAAAATTCCTTCCTCTTCCTCGTAAACATCCAGCGCAGCCGCTCCGACTTGGCCGCTTTTCAGCGCAGAAATGAGTTCTTTCGTATCCACCAATCCTCCTCGACTGGTGTTCACCAGATAAACTCCTTTTTTCATTTGAGCAAAGGACTCGGAGTGAATGAGATGATGGGTTTTCGGGGTCAGAGGAACGTGCAAGGAAATGATGTCCGACTCTCGGTAGAGTGCTTCGAGCGATGTGTAGCGAACCATTTCGGATCGAACCAGCTGATCGTCTTCCGTGAGATCATACGCGATGACCTTGCAGCCGAACCCATTCAAGATTTTCACCATCACTGAACCGATTTTACCGGTTCCGATCACCCCCACAGTTTTCCCGTGGAGATCGAAACCCATTAAGCCTTCCAATGAAAAATTCAGGTCACGCACTCGGTTAGACGCCTTTGGAATGTGGCGGTTTAGGGCGAGCAAGAGAGCGACCGCATGTTCCGCAATCGCATGAGGCGAATAAGCTGGCACTCGGACAATGTGAATCCCCTGTTTTTCTGCGGCGGCGAGATCAACTTGGTTATACCCGGCGGAACGGAGCGCGATGAGGCGAACTCCATTTTTTGCTAGCGCTTCCATCGTTTCGCCGCCGAGGTCATCACCCACTGAGCAGGAAATACAGGCGTATCCATGGGCTAGAACAGCCGTTTCCTTTCTGAGCGAGGTGTCAAAAAAAGTAAGCTCGTGACCGATTTCCCAATTCATGAGCGGGAGAAACTCACGATCGAAAGATTGGGCACTAAAAATGGCAATTTTCATAACCAGTCCTCGGCTTTCACGATCATTTTTCCAAGTTTACTTGCCTTCATGTGGGGGCTGGATGCTTCGGGTAGCCGATCAAAACCCCTGAGAATAGTCTCGGTAGACTCAATTTTTCCATCGGTGAGCCATTCCGTAAGTTTCAAATTTGCTGCAGGAACTTTTTTTTCATAATCGCTCACTCTGAACCCTTGCATGAGGATGCTTCGATTGAGCAAAACCGACTCGATTCGTTTCCCAGACACCGTAGCCTCCGAACAAACAGAACTAATTTGGCCGCAGATGACCACTCGGCTCAGGTGGTTCATCCATTTCATAACGGAATCTGAGAGAGACCCGCCCACATCATCGAAGTAAATATCGATTCCGTTTGGACAGGCTTGCTCCAATTCCTCCGAAAAGTGATCCGAGAGGTGGTTCAAGGACGCATGAAAACCTAAATGAGCGGTTAGAAACTTCATTTTAATTTCTGAACTGGTGATTCCGACAACCCGGCAGCCGAAAAGTTTACCAATTTGGCCGACTAAGCTACCGACTGCACCCGAGGCTCCGGAGATAACCAACGTTTCGCCTGCAATGGGTTTCCCGATTTCTACGAGGCCGAAATAGGCAGCGAGTCCAGACTGTCCTAAGACTCCGAGGTATTCACTGGCGAAAGCCTTCTGAATATCGATCTTCCTGACTTTATCGGATAATACGACAGACTCGGTGGACCAGGGAAATTCACCGATCACAAGCTCGCCCACTCGGAATTGGGATGATTTGGATTCCGCTACTCGAGCGACGACCTCACTCTTTACCACTTCTCCTACGTTCCATTCTGCGGGGTCGACCGAGTAATAGAGTCCATGAACACGAACCTCGTTCTCCTTTAATTCTTGGATCACCGGTGAAGATATCCTTTTGAAGTCTGAAAGGACGGGCGCGCCCACCGGCCGCTTCGCTAAGACAAAACTATCTGTCGTAGCGCTCGATTTCCGAAAATCGTCCATAAAACCTGTCCTATTTTTCGGGTCCGTGTTCGTAGCAAGATTAAACATAAGCAGGGAATTGCAAGATGTTGCCCGTTTGCGGATAATCTGGCTCTTTAGGCGCAAAGAAATGCTCAGGACAAACCTTCACCTCAGGAAATTCTATGACCAACTCGAAAACGCTCTCACAGGTCGAAATTACGACGGGTTACAGCTCATAAACGGCCACTGTTCACCGCCATGACCGAGAGCTCATTCACCAAGCTGCTGACTCATTGGGAAAGCGAGAGGCGGATGATCGATTCCTTAGCCAACACCCCCACTGGATGAAATGTCCCAACTGTGGGACGAATCTACTCCCCTTTCCTGAGCAAGTTGGAATGGAAGCCTGTCCAGCTTGCGGCGGCACCTTTTTGAAAGCAGGCGTTTTACAAAAAATGTTGCAATCAGAGAAGCTAGAAGGACAAAAAGAAAACCACCCCATTAATCTCATTTAATGGGGTGGTCTCTCGAAATTCCGAACGATCGACTTCAGTTTTACATTTTCTGAGTATCGATCAGTGTCGAAGGATCTGAGCCCGAGAGCTTTTCATACCGATTCAGTCTCGCCCTGATTTCGGGCGGAATGTAAGTTCCACCACTCCCAGTGTAGCCTAGATAGACGCTCTCTTCGTAGCGGCGATAACAATCCTTCGAAATCTCCGTATACGGAGAAGTCGATATGCACGATCGATAATAGAACTCGCTGAAATCGCGCGTTCCGTAGTCCTTCAACACGTCGTAAGAGATACCCGCTAAGTAATAAGCGTTCGATGCGATCAACCCGGTCGGCGCCGAGCTCAGGAACTCATGCAGTAGACCACTGGCTCTGAGATAAACAAGATCAGCCGATGGATCTGCAGGAAATTTTTGAATCGCTCGCGCTTTCATGACCAATCGGTTGGCTTCTTCAAATATTTTACCGGGGTCTTTAGAATCAAACGTCTTCTCTGCTTTCCACTCCAGCAATGACTTCTTCCACTCCAGTGCTTGGGCTTTCATGTAATAGGGTGATTTCGAATTCACAATCACGCTTTCGACCAACCGAAGACCCAAATCTGGATTTTTCTTCACTCGGACCGCAACACTCAGTCCTGCGCGTAATGCGCGCTCATAAGCAAATGGGTCGGCGATCGCCTGGTCAGAATCCTGAGTGATCTTTTGATATTCAGCTAATGCCCGATCAAAATTACGGGTCGCCACGAAGTAATTACCCTTTGCCAAAGGAGGAAGGGCTTCCACCTCAGGAGCGACTTTACTGGACGCAAACTGCGGGCCGATTGCGGTTCGCGTGTGGCAAGCAATGCAAAATCCCGCAATCGAGTTCAAAATGACCCGGGCGTATTCGCGGTGCCCCGCCTTTAGGGTAGAAGCGGCGTAATCTGCTTCCGTTGCGAAGTCTTTTCCAATCAATGCCTGGCTCATATCCTGATCGGGGGACTGCCCCGGTTTCTCAAAAAGCGAATGAGCCAGCTTCGCAAGTTGGGAGGCATTGCGTTCGATCGATTTAAACTTTTTTCGGTCATTAAACCGGCTGTCGCTCGACGTATCCACGAGAACCTTATTCAGAGTTGCCTCGAGCGATCTCATCTTCTGACTCCACTGAGTCTTCAGAGGTTGAGAAGAGGCTTCCGCACCCACCCCATTCAAAGGCATTAATAACGATGAGGCGGATAGGAAAATGCAGGGGAAAATCGCCAGCCATCTCAAATTCAATTTTTCTTTCATGATTCAGTTTCTCCAGGAGTGTACAAAGCATCTTTCGAGCCAGACTAAGACTCGCTTGCTAACGCTCCCCGACTCGTGACTTTATTGGAGAAATATCATGAAGACTCCTTACGAAGTTTTAGGCGTTTCGCCGACCGCCACCCCCGAAGAAATCAAACTCGCTTACCGAAGTCTCGCTAAGAAATTTCATCCAGACATCAATCCTGGAAAAAAAGACACCGAGCTCCGTTTCAAAGAAATCAACGCTGCGAATGAATTAATCGGCACACCTGAGCAGAGACAGAAATATGACGAGGCAGAAGCGAATGCCAAAATCGAACAATCCGCGCGTGCTCAGGCTCGGAACCGGAGTGACCCTTACTATCAACAAACGCAAGGCTCGGGATCAAGATACAATGAAGCGTTTGAGGGAATGGACGAAGACATGTTTCGTTCGATCTTCAGTGGAATGGGCGGTGGATTTGGACGGTCTTCAGGCGATCGTCCCGGAGAAGATGCTTTTTATAAACTCGAGATTAGCTTTAAGGATTCCATCCTCGGAAGCGAAACAGAAATTACGCTTCCTGGCGGAAAGAAATTATCGGTAAAAATTCCGGCCGGGGTCGTGAGCGGCTCGAAACTTCGATTCGCTGGACATGGATCGAAGGGCGCGGGAAAGGCAGCCGCCGGAAATGCCTACGTTGAGTTAGTGGTCACTCCATCGAAGCTCTTTCGTCGAAAAGAATTTGATTTGGAAATCGATGTTCCCGTTTCGCTTGCGGAAGCGGTTCTGGGGGCAGAAGTTAAAGTTCCCACCATCGATGGCCAAGTCCTCATGAAAATACCTGCCGGCTTCACCGAAGGGGTTCGACTTCGAATTCCTGGAAAAGGCGTCCTGAATCCGGCATCCGGAAAAAAAGGGGATCAGCTCGTCTTGCCTAAAGTAAATTTTCCAGCAATGACCGATGAAGAATTTAAAAAGGCCGTCCGAGCTTGGCAGATTCGTCAGCCGCAGGAAGTTCGGGCCGCGTGGCCCGGCAGCCAGAGTGAGAGTTCAACATGACCAGAACTTTGAAGACGATTCACATCACGGAGATTGAAATCATCACCGGCCTCGACCGTGAAACCATCGCTCTGTTTATCACCCGAGAATGGATCAGACCCTATTCAGACGATTTACTGGATGAAGAAGATGTGGCTCGAATTCGCCTCATTCAGGATTTGAAAAATCAGTTCAACGCAAACGATGATTCTATTCCGATCATTCTTCATCTGATGGACCAACTTTACGCGTTGAGAAACCGCGTCTCTTGCGAGGACGAGATCAATCCCTTCTTGCGCCTATCCCAAGGAAAAAATTAAGCCCAGTGGGCCGAATTTTTCCCTTGGAATCAAGGCCTGCAATCTCAAACAATAATTTATGAGGTGTGGGACTCAGTTGGACCCGGAGTTGCTGTGGCCGATGGAGTAGCAACCGGTAACAGCACGGGTGCGGTGTCGATCCCCTGCGCGTGGTCCAATGCCAAGTTGAGTGTCAAGACATTCACGAAAACTTCGCCCAAAATTCCGAGCTGCCTCGACTCCGTATTCTGTTTAATGATGTCCCCTACTTTCTCCTGCGGAAGTTTTCGGGCCTTTGCGATACGCGGTGCTTGATATTCGGCCGCCACTACACTGATCTGAGGATCCAGTCCGCTAGCGGAAGCGAATAACAAATCTTGAGGCGGCTCTCCGACACTGTCTGGATTTGCGGCTTTCATTTTGACTCGTCTTTCATCGACTGCTTTTTTCAGGTCTGCGCTCGTCGGGCCTAAATTGGTACCTCCAGAAGGCAAAGGATTATAATCGACGGCTGAAGGCCTTGGCCAAAAGTACTCCGGCTTTTCAAATTTTTGCCCAATGAGTTTTGCCCCGATAAGCTGGCCCCCTCTCGACAGAAACTCTCCGCTGGCCTGCTTTGCAAAAACCACCTGTGAAATCCCCGTCATTAAGTAGGGATAAGCCAAACCAAGCAGGATCGTGAAAAAAAGATAAATTCGAATTGCGGGAAATAAACTTTGCTTCATAACAACTCCTTTAAATCAGTCCGACCGTGGTGATAATCAGATCGATCAATTTAATTCCAATAAAAGGAATAATGACTCCACCTAAACCGTAGATGAGCAAGTTCCTTCGAAGGACAGTGCTCGCCCCTTCCGCGCGGTAAGAGATCCCCTTCAGGGCAAGCGGAATCAGCGCCACGATGACCAACGCATTAAAGATCACCGCACTTAGTATGGCGCTTTGCGGAGACACAAGCCTCATCACGTTCAGTACCGCCAGTGGTCCTTCTTTCGCCCCATGGGTGATGTAGAGCGTGCTGAAAAGCGCAGGAAGAATGGCGAAATACTTGGCAACGTCATTAGAGATACTGAACGTCGTCAGCGATCCCCGAGTCATCAAAAGTTGCTTACCGATTTCAACAATTTCGATCAGCTTGGTTGGGTTTGAATCCAAATCGACCATGTTTCCCGCTTCTCGGGCGGCTTGCGTTCCGGTATTCATCGCCACCCCGACATCCGCTTGCGCGAGTGCGGGAGCATCGTTTGTTCCGTCTCCGGTCATCGCAACCAAATGTCCCTTTTGTTGCTCATCTCGAATCCGCTTAAGCTTATCCTCCGGAGTAGCCTGGGCCATGAAATCATCCACTCCGGCTTCGGCCGCGATGGCCGCCGCAGTGAGTGGATTATCTCCAGTAATCATCACCGTACGGATTCCCATTCTACGAAGTTCGGCGAATCGTTCCTTGATTCCGCCCTTCACGATGTCCTTCAGCTGAACGACACCCAGGATTTCTTTCCCATCTGAGACGACGAGGGGAGTGCTTCCTTTTTTTGCAACGTCATCAACTATGCTATCTAAATCGCTCGGAATCGTTCCGCCGATGCTCTTCACATAAGCTTTAATGGAATCACCCGCTCCTTTGCGGATACTTTGCAGAGCGTGCGGCTCGCCATAATCAATTCCGCTCATTCGAGTGTTGGCCGAAAAAGGAATAAACGTCGAGAGGCGAGGCTGAATGTTTTCCCCTCTCAAGGAATATTTTTCCTTTGCTAACACCACGATCGAGCGACCTTCCGGAGTTTCATCAGCCAGTGAAGCCAATTGGGCAGCTTCGGCAAGTCTTTCCGGAGCCACACCTTTTATCGGAAGGAAGGCGGATGCCATCCGATTCCCCATCGTGATCGTTCCCGTTTTATCCAGCAAAAGCACGTCGACATCGCCAGCTGCTTCTACTGCGCGTCCGCTGGTTGCAATCACATTTCGACGAATGAGCCGGTCCATACCGCTAATTCCGATTGCACTGAGAAGTCCCCCGATCGTCGTCGGAATAAGACAAACCAAAAGAGCAATCAAGACTGGCACAGTGACAATCGCAGAAAGGTCCTGATTTGCCGCCGTTGCACTGTAATCAGCAAAAGGCTTCAAGGTCATTACCGCTAAAACAAAAATCAGCGTAAGTCCTGAGAGCACGATACTGAGGGCAATTTCGTTCGGCGTCTTTTGGCGCTTTGCCCCTTCGACTAAAGCGATCATTCGGTCGAGGAAGCTATTCCCTTGCTCAGTGGTAATCCGGATGACGATGCGATCGCTAATCACTTTTGTTCCACCGGTGACTGCGCTTCGATCTCCGCCCGACTCACGAATCACCGGCGCGGATTCACCCGTGATCGCCGATTCGTCCACACTCGCGATCCCCTCGATGACTTCGCCATCTCCCGGAATAGAGTCGCCCGTCTCGCAGACCACGACATCCCCCTTCTTGAGCTCCGCGGCAGAAACGGCCGTTTCAACGCCATTCTTTAAAAGTCTGGCCGGAGTGGAAGTTCGAGCTTTCCTCAAGCTATTTGCTTGAGCCTTTCCGCGTCCTTCTGCCAATGCTTCCGCGAAGTTCGCGAATAAAACGGTGAACCACAGCCAGAGTGCTATCTGGAGCTCGAACATTTTAGAGCCGTGCCCAATGCCAAAAACAACATAAATGGTTGTGATGACGGCCCCCACTTCGGTGACAAACATCACGGGGTTCTTCAGTTGAACTCGCGGATCAAGCTTCAAAAAAGCATCTTTAATCGCAGGAAATACGAGCGTTCTATCTAATAAAGCATTCGTTTTAATTTGAGACATAGTCGTGACCTCTTAGAAAGATTGACCTTTTAGCATCATTAAATGTTCAACAATGGGTCCGAGCGAGAGACCTGGTAAAAAAGTCAGCGCGCCAACAATGAGAATCACGCCAACTAACAAAATCGCGAATGTTCCGGAATCCGTTTCAAAAGTCCCTGCCGAAGGTGGTGAGTACTTCTTCTGAGCCAAGCTTCCCGCAACTCCCAGGATTGGAATGATAATCGCGAATCGTCCGATGAACATCGTCACCGCCAACATGAGGTTATAAAAAAGCGTATTCGCGTTCAGTCCCGCAAAAGCACTTCCGTTATTCCCCGCAGCCGATGTGTATGCATACAGCATTTCCGAAAAGCCATGCGGACCCTTGTTCGCAAGACTGGAAAGACCAGCCGGCGCAATGGCCGAGATCGCCGTACCGACGAGAATGGCCGTGCAGGGAGCAAGGATCGCCAGAATAACCAAAGTCATTTCCCGCGCTTCGATCTTTTTACCCATGTACTCCGGAGTTCTGCCCACCATCAGGCCGGCAATGAAGACCGTCAGAAGAATAAAAAGCATGATCCCGTAGAATCCGGCCCCCACGCCTCCGATGATGATTTCTCCCAACATCATGTTCAGCATCGCAATTCCACCCGAGAGGGGTGAAAGTGAAGAATGCATCGCATTTACGGCACCGCAAGAAGCGGAAGTGGTGACCGTCGAGAACAGTACCGAATTAAAAATACCGAATCGAGTTTCCTTACCTTCCATCATTCCTGCTTGGTGAAAGAGGTTGTTGGTTGAATATTCCGAGTAAAGAGAAATGCAGGTAAAACCAACAAACATCGCCATCATCACACCGTAGATGATCCAGCCATGCTTACGGGCCTTCGTCATGATCCCGTAAGTGTAAGTAAGTCCGGCACCGATTGCGAAAATCGCTAGCATCTGCAAAAAGTTTGAGAGTGCTGATGGGTTTTCATACGGATGAGCGGCATTTGCGTTGAAAAAACCTCCTCCGTTGGTTCCAAACATCTTGATCGCGATCTGTGATGCTGCTGGCCCGACCGCTATGGTCTGCTTCAGACCTTCGAGGGTGGTGACGTCGATTGAAGGCTTGAACGTCTGAACAACCCCCTGCCCCACCAAAACGAGCGTAAAGATGATACAAACGGGAAGGAGAATGTAGACCGTGCAACGGGTGAGATCTGCCCAAAAATTTCCGATCGTGCTGCTTGATCTCCGAGAAATTCCTCGAATGAGCGCAATCGCGACCGCCATTCCACAAGCCGCACTGACAAAATTCTGGACTGAAAGCGCGATCATTTGAGTCAAATAACTCATAGTGACTTCGCCCGAATAACCCTGCCAATTCGTGTTGGTAACGAAGCTCACCGCGGTATTCACGGCCGAGTGCCAAGACACATTCGGAAGACCTTGCGGGTTGAGTGGCAAACGCGACTGAACCATTTGAATCACGGTTAAGAAAACGATTCCGACGAAATTGAAAAGCATGAACGCGACGGCGTACTTCTTCCAATTCATCTCTTCCTTTTCATGAATACCCGAAAATCGGTAGGTTAGCCGCTCTAACCAACCCAACGGCCGGCTCAGCCAGACTCGCTCACCCTCAAACACCTTCGCCATGTACTTTCCAAGGGGTGGCGTGATTGCGGTAAGCAGGAGAACAAATAAAACAAACTGGACGACATCAATAAATCCCATATTTGCCTCTAAAATTTTTCAGGGTTAAAAAGCGCGTAAAATAAATAGATCAAAATCAAAACGCCTACGATTCCAGCGATCACGAATTCCATGATGTCCTCACCTGTTTAAGTTGGGTCAACGATAAGCTTTTCATACGCCAATACATCCAAATAATTTTTGTACGATTCCGCCCCAGAACATTCCCCCGCTCAGACCGCGTAGAGAAACGCAAGGGTTCCAGACTCTTGATGGTTAGAAGGTCCGCCGTCTTTCGCTTTGAAAAATTCATCGCTACTCGAATGATCCGAACGAATTTCAATTCGAGTCTCTAATCCATGACCAAGATCGAATCGATTCGTAAGCGTGTAAGCAGTAATATTTTGCTTCACGCCGGGCGCCCCGAAGCCTCCGGAGATGGCAAAACCTTTTGCGGAATCATCAAAAAATTCTACTCGAGGACTGATACTGTAGACGTTGTTCACATTCGCTTTAAGATAAACAGCAATCCCCGACCAGGTCGCGTTGCCGACATTCACGATATTCCTCTGAATTCCTGTCAACGCATCAACCGCCACTGCAAAGGCGGGACTAATCGTGTAAGTGGCGTTTAACTCGTGCGCTTCTCTCCGGCTTTCGCCGGTCGATTCGATGCCACCGATGTAATTGTAATTCACGACGAGGTTTTCAATCCCCGTGTAGTTTAGATTTAGGCCTAAAGTGGCGGACCGATTTTGTTCCGCCGAAATTCGACCATCCCATCCATTCAACACATACCCGGTGACGGAAAACTGATTAGGAACGATGACACCATTCACATTCATTCCTTGATGCCAGAACGGTCCATAGTTGTAGAGATAGCTTCGGGAGTACTGCCAGCTATCCTTCGCTTTGGTTGCCTCCAGCCCTACGAATGAATAAAACTTTCCGACGGTGATCGCTAAACGATCCGTCGGTGCGTAAGTCACCGTGGCTTGCGTGATGTTGCGCGTGGGTTCGTTGGCCGCTGCATTCGTGGGATTTAGCCCGGCCCCACTTCCAGTGACCGATTGCGAACCGCCGCCACTTAACTCATCCATCATTTCACCGAAGGCAAAGCCGGCTTGAAAGGATACTTTATCCACCTTTTTCTTCACCGTAATTTCTGCCATGTTCAGAGTCATCTGATTCACATTGCGATCAAAGTACCGGCCTTCCATCACCCGCGGACCCGCAGGAGCAGGCGAAGGGCTGTGGCCCTGTGGACTTGCCTGGTAGTAAAAGTCGAAGGAAGCGCTGAGATCAAGAAAAGGCGGGGCTGGCGACTTTTCGACTTCGGCTTTTGCTGCTCGAACAGCGATCGAAGTCGTAAAAGCCAGCGCTAAAATCAAAAATTTCGGGGTAGAATGATCGTTCTTCATAGAGGTCTTCCATTCGATTGCTCGCATCGATTAATCACTTGGTGCGTGTAGTACGAATCTCTAGGAAGGGAGGTAAAGAGAGTATAAAAACAGAACATTTTTATATTTCCTTTACGCCGGTCACTCCTGGACTAACTGGTCTGTTTTTACACATTCTTTACGCGAGTTAATCGAAAATAGAATGATGGATAAGAATGGCATTTCAATCCTCATACTCATTACTTTTTCACTCACCGTCCTCGGAATGACTCCAGTGGCGCAAGCCAGCGGGCCCTTCCGCGGCCCCTGCGAAACTTTGGAATCTGCTCGGAATTCAGAGCTCACCGGTTTTAGAAAATGTTTGACCACTCCTCAAACAAGCAAAGGTCTTGGCACTCCATCGACGATCTGTAAGGAGGAGGACGATGGCTTCAGAAAAGCGCAATTCAAATATGACTCTTGTCGGAAATTATACTCTCTTCCTCCAGAATCCGAAGTCGAACTTCAAAACTAAAGATTGGTGAAGCTCCCGTAAATGTTTTAAAATTGAATCGAAATTGAAATAACGGACTAAGCGGAGCATGCAAAAACCTTGAGAGATACCAACCGACCCGATCCTGATGCTCTCATCGCAGTGATGAAAAAAGAGCAGGAAAAAACAAATCGAGGGAAACTTAAAGTTTTCTTTGGGATGTGTCCGGGTGTCGGCAAGACCTACGCGATGCTTCGTGCTGCTGCCGAGAAACAGAATCCGGAATTTAAAGTCCTTCTCGGATTAATCGAGACCCACCAACGTGCGGAAACGGAAAAGCTGGTATCCGGCCTGGAACTTTTGCCTCGAAAAAAATTCGAGTACAAGGGGACGGTTTGTGAAGAATTCGACCTCGATTCCGCCCTCGAAAGAAAACCAGATCTCATCTTAGTGGACGAACTCGCGCACACGAATGCCCCCGGATCTCGCCATCCGAAACGTTATCAAGACATTCAGGATCTGCTCTTCGCTGGAATCAATGTTTACACGACGATGAATGTTCAACACGTCGAAAGCCGCGCCGACCTCGTCTACCAAATATCAGGCGTCCCCGTTCGCGAAACAGTGCCCGACGCATTTCTAGAGTTTGCCGACGAAATCGTTTTAATCGATCTTTCACCCGAAGATCTTTTGAAACGATTAAAGGATGGGAAAGTCTACTTAGGCGAACGCGCAGAGCGCGCCGCGGATAATTTCTTCAAAGAAGAAAAACTCACGGCACTCAGAGAACTCGCGCTTCGTTTTACAGCTGAGATCGTCGACGACCAACTTCGCGATCAAATGCAGGCAAAACGCATTTTAGGTCCATGGAACACCAACGAACGATTAATGGTGGCTATTTCTCATAGCCCTTCTTCCGCCAGACTAATTCGAGCAACCCGACGAAAAGCTTATGGACTGGAAGCGCCGTGGGTAGCGCTTTATGTCGATAACGGAAATGAACTTGGTGCCGCCGACCACGAAATGCTCACGAGAAATCTAAACCTTGCGCGCGAGCTTGGCGCGGAAGTGGTCACAACGAAAGATCGCTCGGTCGCAGACGCGCTCCACCGCGTTGCCGGAGAAAAAAACGTCACTCAGATTTTAATGGGACGTCCGGACCGAAGGTTTTTTCGCGATATTTTTGGCGGTGGGAACATCCTCGACCGGATCGTGAACGAAACCAGCGAGGTCGATATTCATGTGGTCCGACAGAAGAGAAAACCGATCTATCGCGGTTTTCATTTAAAACTTCCAAATTTGAACTCTGGTCCTCGAATCTACCTCAGAACACTTTTCTACATCGCAGTATTCGTAGCCTTGTCTTATCCGCTTCGCGTTTATCTCGGGTATCGTGCGGTGGGTTTCGGACTCCTTCTCGCCATCCTTCCGATTTCCACTTTGGCCGGACTGGGACCCACTTTGTTCGGAGCATTTTTAACTGCTCTAGCCTGGGACTTTCTGTTCATTCCGCCGCAGTTTACTTTCGCCGTGAAAGAAACAGAAGACGCGATGATGATCCTGGCTTACTTCGCGGTTGCCTCCGTCGCAGGCTTTCTTGCCTCACGGATTAAACGGCAAGAAAAAGACCTTCGCGTTCGCGAGCGGCGCGCAAATCTTCTTTATGAGTTTGGACGGGAACTTGCCGAAACCGAGAGCGACGCCGATATCCATTCTCTCGGGGCAAAAAGTATTGAATTTGCTTTTCCCTGTGCAGTGAAAATTCTCCGAACCGACAGCGATGAAACGCTCATTCGTGAACCCTCCTATCCCGTTGGAAGCACTCTAGCTGAGAAAGACTATGCAGTCGCAAGCTGGGCTTGTTCCAATGAAAAAAAAGCGGGATGGAAGACGGACACACTGTCGTCATCCCCCTGCCTTTGCCTGCCTCTCCGCGGAAGATCTAAAGTCATGGGGATCATCGCACTCTATCCTACGAATGATCGCTCTTTGACGATCGATCAGGAGAATTTGATCGAAACCATTTCCGCACAGCTTGCGACGGCTCTCGAAAGGGAAGCACTGGAAATGACCTCTCGAAAAACGGAAGTTTATGAAAAGTCTGAAATTCTCCACCAGGCACTTTTGAATACTGTTTCCCACGAACTCAGAACTCCTCTCACCGCTATTATTGGCGGGGCAGGAGCGTTGAAAGATCCGCATGCCCTTGAAAATCCCGAATTACGCCAAAGCTTGTTGGATGATCTGGTTTACTCTGCGGAGAGACTGAACCGGACGGTTGAAAACTTAATGGACATGTCTCGTATTGCGAGTGGCGTGTTAAAACTAAACGATGAAGTTTTTGAATTAAACGATTTCATCCGCTCCCTTCACTCCCGACTTTCAAAAATACTCTCTTCTCATTCTCTCCGACTGGAGCTTACCGACGAGGACCTGTTCGTAAAAGGCGATGAAAAGATCTTGGAACATATTTTCCAGAACCTCGTTACGAACGCTGCCCAGTATTCCCCTAAGAAAACGACCATTACGATCTCCACGAGAAGCAATCACTCCTATGCTGAATTCTCTGTAAAAGACGAAGGCCCAGGCATTCCTGAACATGAATTGGAAAAACTCTTTTCGCGCTTCTACCGAGTTCCGGGAAGTCCTCCAGGAGGCGTGGGACTGGGACTTTCCATTTCGAAAGCCATCCTAGAAGCGCACGGAGGAGCGATATTCGCTGCAAATCGAACAGACCGATCCGGATCGATCTTCAGCGGAATACTCCCTATCCAACAGGTCCCACGCGAGGTCTTCGAATGACGGAGCTAAAAAAACGGGTATTGGTCATAGAAGATGAAGAATCGGTTGCGCGGTTTCTCATCAGTAGTTTGGAAGCGAATCAATACCTCACTCGCTGGGAAACCTCGGGGAATGCGGGCGCGCAGGCGGCGATCGAGTTTAGACCCCAAATTGTCATTCTCGATCTGGGCCTTCCCGATATGGATGGACACGCAGTCCTTCTGAAACTCAGGGAATGGCTGAAAGCACCCATTCTCATTCTCACCGCGCGAGAAGGCGATGATGACAAAGTACGGGCGCTCGATCAGGGCGCCGATGACTACCTGACCAAACCTTTCAGTGTCGCAGAACTTCTCGCTCGAATTAGAGTGGGGCTTCGTCACTCGGAATCGGGCGTGACTGGACTCCACTACCGGAAACGAGGCATCGACTGCGATGTCGCGGGCCATACGGTAAAAGTAGACGGTAACCTCGTTCACTTAACCGCAACTGAGTACGATATTCTGAAGGTGCTGATTAAAAGTGCCGGGAAAGTGGTCACTCATCGCGCACTCCTGAAGGAAATATGGGGACCAAACTCGGTAGAACACACCCAATATTTGCGTGTTTATGTCGGGCAGCTTCGGAAAAAACTGAAATCTAAAATCCATCCTGAAGAACTCATTCAAACGGAACCCGGCGTCGGCTATCGACTCGCTGAAGAATAAAAAAAGGGTCCATCGGCCGTGAAGCCAAAGGACCCTTCGGAGAAGGTCTCCATTTCGATTAATGCGCTTAGCGCACTTCGAAACAAATCCAATAGTTGTGAGCAATCTGCTTCGGTTGTGAAACCGAAGGATAGCCTCGGTAGTAGCGAGAAGGCGCAACCGAGTGCTCAAACACCAGGCGGCCGTCTTCGATCTTGCGCCCGAAAACCGATTCATTTCCCTCGATTTGGTAGCTCACGCCTTTTGCCGTTGAATGGAATCCAGCTTCATCTTTTTGGAAATGGATGAACCCGCCATTCCCCGCATTTTCCCAGATGGTGCTCATGGATTTGAATTCGAGCTTGAGCGTCCATTTGTTGTATTCAGGAAGAACCCCATTCAGAGCGGCGTACTGAACGCATTGATAATCTCGACCGGCCAAATCGGAGTCCGTGATTTTTCCAGCGATTTTGAATTCTTCTCGCGCCATGTCGACCAAGAAGTCTTCGTTCGGAGTGCCTGCGAAAGCGGCAGATGCAGAGAGTGAAAGAAGGGCAATCATTAATTTAATCATGTCGGATTCTCCTTAGAAAGGGCGTGAGTAAACTCTCTCGGCGTTCTCGCTCGAGATCGAATCGTAAAGAGTGCAGTAGTAGTAACGACTGACTACTTCGGTCGGCACAGAGATCGCGGCAACCTGATCCGTGCGAGACCGTTGAGCGGTCACTTCCGCAACCAACGCCCCATTCATTTCACGGACGGAAATCGAACCATGAGCGGTTGGAGAAAAAGAATACTGAGAACGAAGATCGCGGCCCGTTCGATTAAAAACGGTCGAGTTTGGGTAACCTTTATTCAGGTTCGTGAAACCCTCACCATTAGCTTCGAAAATAAAAGTTCCGAGATCGGCACCATTCGTTCCAGAGAGCGTCCCCGGGGAAGCACTGAAACTTCCACAGATCCATCGTTTACCGGCAAATAGTTTTTCAGCCGATGGAGAAATCGCGCGCTCATACATTCGCTGAGCAAGATAGACGGAAGGATCTTGATCCGGAGTTCCCGCTAATGCCGGAGCACTGAATCCAAGTAGAAAAATAAAACATGAGATCATTTTAATCATTTTTTCCTCTTTTGGGGAATGGGGGCTGAGCCAAAAGGTTTATTTGCGTTCAGTCCATTTAGCAACGAGGAAGCACGCGATCGTAGCTCTGGATTGACAATGCTCATCAGCCCAGCAGATAAATGCCCGATGCACTCTCCCTTTCGCACTCCGGTCGGTCTTTCCTTCCCCGTGCGTAATATCTTTTGTGTCGGCCGAAATTACCGAGAACACGCAAAGGAACTTGGAAACGAAGTCCCCAGCGAGCCCGTGATATTCACGAAACCCACTTCGGCACTTTGCCTGGGGAATGAACCCATCGTACTCCCCCCGCACTCATCGGACGTCCATTACGAATTGGAAATCGTCGTAGCGATCGGACGCCGGGTTAAAAATGAATCCGCTACGGAGGTGCTGAGCGCATTGCAAGCCGTGGCGGTAGGAATAGACGTCACCGCTCGCGATCTCCAAAACCAACTCAAGCAGAAGAAGCTCCCTTGGACGCTAGCGAAAGGGCTCGATACATTTGCCGCACTCAGTCCCTTCATAGAAGTCGAAAAGCCGTCTGAAAAAGACTGGGGCATACTGACTTTCGAGCTCGCCATAGATGGACAGAATCGACAAAGCGGAAAAACAAGCGAGATGATTTTTTCCATTCCGACTTTAGTGAGCTACCTTTCCCATCGTTTCACTTTGGATCGCGGAGACATCATTTATACCGGAACTCCTTCTGGCGTAGGGCCTCTGAAACCCGGAAACCGACTGAAAACAACCTGGAATGCATTCGGAACCTCTCTCACTTGGGAGACCCGAGTCACCACTGATAAAACCCAACAAAACTGAGGTACAAGATGGACGAAAAAAAAACCGAAACGACTTCTGAGGATCCAAAAATTCACGAGAGCGATGCTGCGGAGTCAGGCATTCGGAGTGGCGCGCTCAAAGAGAAACGACCACAAGGCTCTGACAACGACGCCAACCGGGGTCGATTTTCCCATAAAGAAAAAGGATCAGACTCCTCTTCCAACGAAGAGTAGTGCCCTCTCTCATGGCTGAAGCCCGAAAAATTTTTCTACAGGTGGCGATGAAAGTCGAAGCAGAGCCTCTGCTATCAGCCTTAGTGGCTGTTCGGATTGCACCCGATTGGTGCCCCGGTCTTCCTTTCGAATTTTATCAAGCGAATCACCGCGGTTTAGAAATAACATTTGGGTTACCTGGAAATGATCCGGTTCATTCCTTTGATTCGATTGGTAGTGTGCCCGCCGGATTACTGGCCTATCTCGGAATCACTCATTTACAGCCGGATCTGGTATTGAACGCTGGAACGTGCGGAGGTTTTCACTCTCTCCACCACCGTATTTCAGAAGTTTTTATAGGAACTCGTTTTGTGGCCTTTCATCATCGAAGAAGCAGCATTCCCGCAATGCAGAATTACGGCTTCGGAAAATACCCGGTCGCAAATTCTGCGGAACTGAGAAATGCGTTGAAATTATCTGAGGGAATCGTCTCCTCAGGCGACGCACTTGATTACTCGGATGATGATCGAGTTTACATGAAGCAATCAGGCGCAACCTTGAAAGAAATGGAAGCGGCGGCGATCGGCTGGGCTTGCCACTTTTTCGGCACTCCGCTTTTGCTCGTAAAAAGCGTCACCGACCTTGTCGATCACCCTGACGATACGGCGAGCCAGTTTCTAAGAAATTACGCTCGCGCAGCCGATACTCTTAAAATCGAAGTCCTTCGAATTCTCGATTACCTAGCGGAAAATTCTTCCGACCCGGTCTGGAATCATTCGGCAATTTCTGACACATGAGTCCAGTCAAATCCGGTGCCAATTCAACCATTCCGGAGCCCAAACCAACCAGGTTCGAGCCCTAAGAGGCACACCTGATGCACTCTAATCATTGGAAGGTGAATTTAAAATGAAAACCATTCACGGCTTAGCTCTCAGTACTGCGTTGCTAGTGATTCAGAGTGGGTGCAGTAATGAAGTTCGGTCATTAGACCGCGCCTCTCAAACGGAAGCTTTGAAGGAAATGAGCGTGAAACCGCTCTACGAAAACGCGGCCAATTGGAATGATTTTGTACGGTCCGGAGATCTGAGTCTCTGTGTGGGAACGGAAACCGATTGTGTTCATGGAGGTGAGAAGCGAAAGGTCGACCTGATGGGAATCGCCACTTCCTGCGATGGAATTTCCATGACGGACCGGTTGGGCGCGTTTGACTGGAAGTGTGAGATCTTAAACGGAGCGCCTCGAATCGTCGGATCCCTCGCCGCAAACAAGAGTTTGGCAGACCTCATCGATTCCTCGGCCACTCCTCCGTCTTTTTTAAAAAACTCGGTGAAACTCTTCCAATCTGGAAGAAACCTCGGTCAAAACTCGGAGAGTGCCTGGTGGCTGAACCGGATCATCGGAAAAATCCCAAGCCAAGGAAGTGTCGATAACCTCGATTCCGAAGGAGCTTTGTACGTCATCACGGAAAGTGGCGTGAGTGATGGGTTTCACATCGGCGCAAATCACATCTCTCTTATTTTCCCCAAAGGGATTAAAGTCACCGGAACCGCTTTCACAAATTTCAACGGCTCCACGATGGCCATCGCGGGGGCAAACCAATCTGCGGTCATTGCGGTAGACTCCCGCGTATTTACCTCGATCGAAGGATCTTCAGATTGGAACTATGGGGAAATCAGCACCACCGATTACGCGATTGATGCCGATAACCAAGCTCTCTATGCCATCGCAGCCTTTAACTCGAGCTACCTTCGATTGAAGAATCTCAATCTAACGAACTCGAAATACCATCTCTTTACTTCTAATTACGGCATCGGCGCGAGCATGGACCGCATCAATGCGGGGAATGCTCATTATTTCGGAATGAGGAGTACGAATGGGAGTCAGCAACGCTACTCTCACATGAATTTTCATCACTCTACGAGCACCGCGTTCGCATCGATCGGCACAACCGGAGCGAACTACCGAGACCTCTATTTCGAAGCCTGTCCTTATGGCTTTGCTGCGGGATCGGTTACGAATGCGGTCTTCGAAAACATTTCCGCTAAAAACATTTCTGCCTATGGCTTTTATGTTCTGAATGCCACGAATTCCCACTTCAGTGAGATTCATGCCACGCGGTCGGGCTACGGGATTGTGCTCAGTGGAAACATGACGGGGAACCAATTCAGCAACCTCAATGCTTCAGAAAATTTATACACCGGGATTATTTCCGATGGGAACATGAGCGGAAATACCTTCGATGGAATCATCGCACTCTCGAATGGCCAGCTGGGTGGAAAAGACGGGGACGGATTCGCGGAGGAAAACTCCAGCTCGGCCGGAAATACCTACCGCCAAATCACGGCTTCACTGAACCATGGCCATGGACTGAAGGTAGCGTCCTTGAATTCCGTGATCTCCGGGGTCACGACGTCTGGAAATGGAGGCGATGGAATTCAAATCGCAGGAGCGGTGAAAACTCTCTCACTCGTAACATCTGGAAAAAATGGCGGGAACGGGATTCATCAGACCGCGATCGATTCGGGAACCCTTTATCACCAGATTCTAAGTACTGAAAACAACGGTGACGGAATGCACTTCGACGGAGAATCAAAAGGCGCGACGCTCTCCCAGTTCGTCGCCGGCCACAACTCTGGTTACGGAATTTTCCTAGCTGATAGCGCATCCGCTTCTTCGTTAAAAGTCGTGGGCAACCTCGTGACCACACAGAACGCCAGCGGAGAGTGCAGAATTCCTGCTCAGGGAGCTCTAGGAATAACGAGTGCTCAATGTGACCTGAGTCCACCTTCGACTGGGCAAGTGAGCCATCCCTCGTTACCGTCCGCCGAACTTGTGCTCAGAAATCGGAGCGGAAACGCTCAAGATGAGAACGGCACCTTCCGTCCGAATGATGTTTGCCCGAGAGAATTAGCCGGAGATCGGAACGCCACTTCACTGACCGATGCTCAGCCCTTCTTGTTAAATGCAGTGGAGGACTTAAAATCTGTCGCTGGAAATCACGATGGACTCTGCAACGAAGGAGAGAGCTGCCTCTACACGCCAAACTTCGGCGCTGACCAGCACCTCGGCGAGAGCGCGGCATGCACCTATCAATCTTTCGGCGGACTCGCGTCAGTTAAAGTTCAACGACTTTAGGGCGAAGGTTTTCCGCATTTTTCGAGAACCGAATTGAGAAATTCTTCGATCTCCATGGGCTTTCGAATCCGCCCGATGTGAGCAGGCAATCCTTTGAGTTCCTCTTTGGGACTGCCTTTCGCGGTCGCGACTAATACGGGAATCTTTGCGAAAAACGAAACGCCTTCAACGGTATGCTTCAGATGCACAGATACCGGCTTCCCGCTCCCAAACTTCATCGCGTTCAGAATCAAGTGCTGGAATACCTGCGCCAGTCCTCGCCGATCTCCAGTCCATTCTAATTTCCCCGGGAGATCGAAAGTGAGAAAAACAGGTAACCTGCGCAGAGCAAAACAAAGAGGATTGCCGTATGCAGCGCGGTTTGCGTATAGAAAGCTGCGCCGAAAGAATACGTGATTCCGATAAGTAACCCACGAATGCTTGGAGAGAAATCAGGGAAGCAATCAAGACCAACGCTAGGCTAAGTAGTCGCGCCCGATTCCACTGAACGTCGTCCACTATCAATGCGAAGCAGGTATTCCGAGAGAGTGAGTACGCCCAGGATGAAAGCAATCATCGAAAAGCAGATCGCCATCGTTCGAGAGAGATTGGTTAACCGGGAATTCGCCAAGACCATTCCCGAAGAAGCGAGAGCGATCAATCCAATCGCTGTGTTCGCTTTCATGCTGATCAGTCCAGGTAAAACTGTTTTCAGCGCGGAAATTTCGAAATGCCAACCAGCCAGTACGGCAATTCCTCCGAGAATCACGGTGGCATGGCAGCATTCCGAAATTTTTCTCAGTCTTCCTGAGCTCATCCCTTAAAAATTCTCATTAAAAAGGGCGAACATCGATCAGAAAAAAGGCTTCGCTCAATCGCACTTTACGCGCACTGTCGGGTCATCGCGAAATTCAGAAACCTCCGCTCCCAGGAGATAGCGCGCACGCAGAGACGATTGTGCGAATACTGGATAATGAGCGCCTAGGGTGCGCGCAGCAGACCTTAAACGAACATAGGCACCGGGTGAGGTCGCCTCATCCAACAATCTGAAAATTTCGGTCGTGCAGTTTCTCGTCCAGGTATTGTACATCTCAGAAATACCCGCAGAATCAGACTTACGAATCGCTGCAATTAAAAAGGACTCTCGCTCTGCGGCGCTCAGTTTAAGGATATGCTGAGTGACCCGTTCTTTTTCTTTGCAAACGACATCCGTGTATTTCGTCGAAGCGGAGATGAATCGGTAAGAAGTCGTGAACTCATTCTGCAAGCCTTGCACTAGACTAAAGGGTGTGGAGACATCCTTTACGGCTTCGATCGAAATGATAATGTCTGAAATCTTCCAGTTCGGCAGATTCTGTTCGTTTTTCTTCTGGGGCTGCAAACGGACTGCATGATCAAACTTCAACCGCACTTCAGCATGCGCAGCTGGAATTTCAGAGGTGAAGTAGTCGGTTTGGAAAAGAATCTGAGTCACCGCATTTTTAGGAATGTCTGCGATGTAATAGTGGCCCTGGTGCGCGAAGTTTGCCACCCGAACACTCTCTTTCGTCTCCGAAATGATCTTCAGAGAGCGACGTGGCTCGAACGGGATTCGTTGTCCCCGGTGTGAACCTGCCGAATAAATTTCATTGGGCTCGTAGGGGTCGTTTGGGTTCTTTGGTCCCTGAGCCGCCGAAGCAGCGACGGTGGTTAAGAGCGTCGCGCTGAGTGCGAGGAGAAGTTTGGATTTTAAAGAATTGGAAAGCATGGCTGAACTCACTTTCAATGAGAAATGATGTTTACGCACTGCATTTATCTTGTTCAATGCGTCGCGTCTACAACAACTTTGCCTGCTTATCCTCTCCCGCCAACCTCGAGTGCTTTATCTCCCAACCTCGTTATAGAAGAATAGAGGCCGGTTTTAGGCATCGAGAGGTGAACGTAAAGATGCGGCGTTTCTCGTCGCAAAGCCGAACGTGGTCTTATCAAAAATCACTCAGGCCGGTTTCACCGGATCTTTTATTCTCAGCAGATCTGCCGTGTCAGACAGAAACTGCGGAGAATACTCGCTGCGATCTATCGTAGGCGAACCGTGGCGGCGCGCGTAGACAAGAAACCAGACGGCAGAAAGACTCCGCGCGGAACGGAGTACTCAGAGAAAGTTGGATGAGGAGTACAACTAATTTTTTACCCAGTTCGTTGTAACCGGATAGGTATCCGCGAGTTCAGCGCGATCAAAATGAACGTCATTTCCTTTTTCGAGCGGATGAGAGAAGCCTCGGTTGAGTTTCACGCTAAAACGAAAAGAATCGGAAGTTTCATTCAATAGCGCTCGAGGTGACTTCCAGAAAACGGGAAGCGGTCCGCAAATTCTCTCGGGATTAACCATGCTGCGGTACCGATTCGGACTCCGCCCCCTGCCTTATTCGTTGCGCGCATTCACTGAAATTTTCCGACAATCCATGGCGATTCTCTCTTTTTTACTGACGATGCACCGGGTATGTCTTTCAGCCTCGGCTGATTAAGCCCCACCGCTCACTTTCTCCCCTCTTTCAAAAAGGAGTTCACACCATGTTTCCTGGTATGCCCGCTGGATTTGACCCGTCTCAAATGGATCCCCGACTGATCGGAGAAATTTCCCAACTCATGGGCACGCTCCCTCCGGAAATGATGATGAAAATGCAAACCCTCATGCACAACGCCATGGCAGGACATGATGTGAAAACGGAGATGGAAGCTTTTGAACGCGGTTTGCCCGACGGATTCCGGGAAAAAATGGCGCGGATTCTTTATCAGGCAAACGGAGTAGATCTCGGGAATCTTTCAAGCCAAAACTCTAGCATCACGAGCGGCGCACCTGCGAAAGTAGAAAGCGTGCAGGATGCACGTCTCATGATTCTCCACGCCGTCCGCGATGGACAGATTACGCCCGAAGCCGCTCTCACAGCGCTCTTCCCAGAATGAAATTAGTGGGCCGAAAAGAACCGATCGACCTGCTCGAACGCACGGTTTCGGATCCCATCCACTTCCATTAAAATTTCGTGTCTGGCCTTGGGATAATGGACCAACTGACAATCGAAGGCGAGGTCACAAGCTTGCGCCTGCCTCGGTAGGAGGACCACATGGTCTTCTCCCGCTTGAAGCATGAGAAGCGGGGTACGAATTCGTGCAGAAAGTTCGGTGATTTCACGGGAAGCGACCAGCGAGCGGTAAACCCACTCACTCGAAGGGCCTCCCACTCCTATTGATGGAAATCGGGTGATGGTTTGTTCACTCATGTCGAAGCGAGCGCGGCTGTGGGTAACGTCGTTTTTTTCGAATGGAAATCCCGGAATGAGATCGCCACGCCCGAGCGCGTAGGCACCCCCTTGGCCTAGGCGCATGGCTCCGAGGACAATGACCCTGGCAACCGATTCGGGATAGGGCGCCGTATCGATTTGAAGCATCGGAGAATTCAAAACCGCAGCGCGGTAGGGATTCAGGCCCCGCTCAAGATACCCCGCCGCGATTGCTCCTCCCATGGAGTGGGCGAGGAGATAAAGCGGTTCTCCGACCGGCACACTGGGCAAAATCACCTTTCGAGTCACTAGCGCGAGGTCATCGACATAATCTTCAAAACGCAAAATATGTCCGATTTGGGGGTTCCGGTTGGAGAGGTGAGTCGATAATCCCTGACCCCGGTGATCGTAGGAATAAACGCTGAATCCCATTTGATGAAGGTCATAGAAAACCTCGCCGTACTTCAACCAGGGTTCCGAACGCCCGGTTAAAACCACGACCGTTCCTCGCGCATGCGGATGCACGAAACGAACTCCTACGAGTTCAACTTTCGAATTGGGATGAATTGCGAAACGCTCACCTGACAGCAGAAAAGGGAGGACATTTCGAGAATAATTCTCTGAATACCCAGTTTCGGAAATTGCCCAGGCGGCTTGAGAGCAGACCAAGGCGAATAGCACGAACGGGAGGTGAGTGATGAATCGATTCATTTTTCGGGTTCCCCTACAGCCGAAATATGCCGATTCAGAGCAGATGACCAGGCAATTTGTCTGGGAGAGCGCTTGCCCCTCCGTGGATTCCACTCCATGATGCCGTCATGAGCTCCTCCCCTATTCACAACATTCCGGTTCAGATGATCGACGGCAAAGAAACGACGCTTGCGAGTTACGAAGGTAAGGTCCTCTTGATCGTAAACGTCGCGAGTAAGTGCGGATTTACTTCCCAGTATGAAGGTCTTGAAAAACTCTACCTTAAATACCGAGAACGCGGTTTCGAGGTGCTCGGCTTTCCATGCAACCAGTTCATGGCTCAAGAACCAGGAAACGCTGAAGAAATTAAAAACTTCTGTAGCCTGACTTACTCGGTCGACTTCCCGCTCTTTCAGAAAGTCGACGTGAATGGACCGAGTACCCATCCCCTCTACCAACTCCTGAAACGAGAGGCGAAAGGATTATTTAGAACGGAAAGCGTAAAATGGAATTTTACGAAATTTCTCGTCGATCGAAACGGGAAAGTGCTTTCGCGCTTCTCCCCGAAAACGCTTCCCGAATCTCTCGGCCCACAAATCGAGCGCGCGCTCGGTGAATCGACTTTTCGTGGGAACGGGAAATGAAATTGGAACCGCGATTTCTCAAATCCAGGGAAGTGAGGCTGCTCGGTTTACTTTGGGTGCTTTTCTGGATTCCTCGCATCTTCTTTCTCTTTATCGCGAAAGAGAGCCCAGGCCTTTGGAAAAGCTTACTCTCGCCTGCATTCCTCGGTCGCACCCTGATATTAGATCTCGCTTTCCTCTCTTACACCTTTCTCCCCCTTTGGGCTTTGAGGTCGCTCTTCCCTCGACTCCGCACTCCCGTATTCGTTTTTGAATCAATCGTCCTTTTCATTGTGCTGCTTTCTGCCGTTTGTGAGCCCATTTTTATGGTGGATATGGAAGCACGCTATAATTTTATTGCGGTCGACTACCTCGTTTACACCCACGAGGTGATTGGAAACCTCTGGGAATCGTATCCCGTGATTCGAATGCTCCTCGCTCTCGGGATCGTTTACGCCGGAATGCTTTACCTCGTTAACCGACTGGAGAAACCGGGTTCTTGCGCATGGTTTAACCGAACCAGCACTTCGGGAAGAATTCAGGTCGCTTTAGCGCTCTTAGTCTGCACTGCCCTCTTCCATTTCGCAGTGACGGAGGACCGTCTCATTTTGAACGTTCCCATGGCTGGCCAGGATCTGGCGAAAAACGGAAGTTACGCGCTTTTCGCCGCATACCGAAATAACACACTCGACTTCGATCGCTTCTATCAAGGGATTTCTCCCGCGGTTGCGGAACGCATCGAAAAAGATGAATTCCAGAATCGTGCCGCTTCAGGAATGCGCGCGGGGGATGTTCTTTCAAAACCCTTCTCCGAGTCTCCAAACGTCATTCTCGTTCTGATGGAGAGCATGAGTGCGAGGTTCTTAGGAGCCTACGGGGGAAAAGAGAACCTCACCCCGAATCTCGATCGCCTCACTCGTGAAGGCCTGTGGTTCTCAAGTACCTTTTCCACCGGCACCCGCACGGTCCGAGGGATCGAAGCGGTCACTCTTTCGCTCCCTCCGACGCCCGGCCAGTCAATCGTTCGCCGTCCCGATAACGAAAACCTCTACAACCTCGGCACAGAATTTCAGAAAAAAAATTACCGCACTTCCTTTCTCTATGGCGGTCGCGGCTTTTTTGACAACATGGGTCCGTTTTTCGAAGGCTGTGGATTCGACGTCGTCGACCACGAACGCTTCAGTAAAGAAGAAATCACGTTTGAAACAGCATGGGGGGTGTGTGACGAAAACCTTTTCGCAAAATCCATTCGAGAAGCAGACATCACTCATGAGCAGAAGAAACCATTCTTCCAATTCATCCTGACGACCTCGAATCACCGTCCCTACCGCTATCCCGACGGCAAAGTTGCCATCGCCTCAGGGGTGGTACGCCAGGGCGCTATCCAATACTCCGACTACGCCATCGGAAAATTTCTAGAAGACGCGAAAACTCATTCCTGGTTTAAAAACACCGTATTCATTTTCGTCGCTGACCACAATGCCAGTGTAGCGGGCGGAAGCGGAGTGATCCCGCGCGATTACCTGATTCCCGTCATTTTCTATGCACCGGATCACTTGAAACCGACGCGCATTTCGGAAGTCGGAAGCCAGGTCGACGTTGGCCCTACCCTCTTCGACTTATTGGGCTGGAAATTCGATGAACAGAAATTTTTTGGATCGAGCCTGATTTCCCATCCCACTCGCGAAGCTTTTTTCGGAACCTACCAAAACATCGGCCGTATGAAAGATCACCACTTCGTTTTATTAAAGCCAAAGAAGCAGGTAGAAGAGTTTACAGTCGATTCTGACTGGGGCGTCCAACCCCTCCCCCGAGTTCCAAACCAACTCCTCAGCTTGGACGCTGAACAAACGATCTCGGACTACACCACCGCGTCTCGTCGGTACTCGAGCGGGGCATTGAAAATCGTGCGTCCCTAATGCCTTCGATGGACAGCCCCCTTCCAGAGCCGCATTCGAATTTTAAAATCGCCGTGGTTGGATCGGGCCCCGCGGGCTTGATGGCAGCGACGCACTTATCCGCTGATTCTGGGAATGAGGTCCACCTTTTCGAGAAGAGATCCGGCCTCGGGCGAAAACTTCTCATCGCGGGGAGTTCCGGACTGAATATCTCCCATCACCTAGAGGCCGAAGCGTTCGCAAAACATTACGAAGGATTCACGCGCGCGACTTGGAAGGACACTTTAGCTGATTTCGGCACCACTCACTGGATTCAGTTTATCGAGCACGAGCTCGGGCTTGAAACCTTTCTCGGTACTTCAGACCGGTATTTCGTGCGGGAAATGAAAGCATCCCAACTCCTGAAAAAATGGACAGAGCTTTTAAGAAGTCGCGGCGTTCAGATCCATTCCACGCAAGAATTGGTGGACTTCTCAAGTGAGCGGGAAGGAATTTCCCTGACCTTTAATGAGGGACCGGCGAAACGTTTCGCATCCGCGATTTTTGCGCTCGGAGGAGCAAGCTGGGAAACAGAAACCCCGGCTTGGGCGGAACTCTTCCGGGGAAAAGGCATCGGGATGGTTCCCTTCTCACCGCGCAATGTTGGCTACACGGTGGATTGGAAACCGGCATTGCTTGCGGAAGCGGAAGGTAAGCCCTTGAAAAAAATCCGCTTCGAATCCACTCAGGGTTCGAAAAGCGGAGAGTTGGTCATTACCGAATATGGATTAGAAGGCACTCCGGTTTATTTCTACGGCGAGACCGGACAGTGTTTCATCGATTTAAAGCCCGATCTCACGCTCGACCAGGTGACCGATAAATTAAAGCAAGTGCGGGAAAACCTCTCCCCGATTCGGCGCGCAAAGCAAAAGCTCGCTCTCTCAGAAGCCGCACTCGCCCTCCTCTTTCACCACCTTCCGAACGAGGACCGTGCTGACTTAGATCGCTTCGCGCGCGCTGTGAAACGGTTTCCGATCACTTTAGGCTCTCCGCGACCTCTCAGCGAAGCCATTTCATCGAGTGGAGGAGTCGCGCTTTCGGAACTGACCCCTGATCTAGAACTGAAGAAATTCCCAGGTGTTTATTGTGGCGGAGAAATGCTCGACTGGCACGCTCCGACGGGGGGATTTCTCATTCAAGCCTGCGTCTCGATGGGAACCCGCATCGCGAAAGCAGTCAGTCACTCTGCTCGCAGAATATAGCCGGATCCGTAGACAGTTTTAATCGTGCCTTTGAATCCCGACAACTTCTTTCGGATCGAAACGATGTGAGCATCCATGACTCGGTCGGGTGCTTCTTTCGATTTCCACACTTCTTCGATGATTTGGGCGCGCGTCACGAGGGTTTCGCGGTTGAGTACTAAAAGGCGCACAATATCATATTCTACCGGGCTCATTTCAATTCGAACGTGATCGATTTTCAGTTCTTTTGCATCGAAATTCAGCTCCAGGTTTACGAAGAAAATCTCCTTCTTCACGGGCTGATTCATTTGCCGAGATCTTTTATAAACGGATAAGAGGCGTACGGTGAGCTCTTCGAAATCGAAAGGCTTTCCGATGAAATGATCCGCGCCGAAATCAAAAGCCCGGATGCGGTAATCTTTCGTGTTGGCCGCCGTCAGCATCAAAATAGGGATGTGGCGAGTGGAAGCTAGACTTCGGATACTATCCGTAGCCGCAATGCCGTCCATTTCGGGCATCATGATGTCCATCAGAATCAGGTCAGGAAGCGAACGTTGAGCCTGATTAATCGCTTCTTTCCCGTTCGCCGCCTCAATGATTTCGAAATGCTCATTCAAAACTTCGCGGACGATTTCACGAATTTCCGGCTCGTCGTCGACGATGAGAAGCTTCGGCTTTAAGTTTTGACGTCGAATGACCTTCGTGTTGCCGCTTGTGCTCCCGCTCCCAACTTCCATGACGCAGACTCCGCTTTCGAAAGAGATTTCAGGAAAGAGTTACAGTGGAATTCGTTTATTCAAACCCGATAGAGACTGATGATGAACTAACCCATTAGAGATTGCACGCGTAATGACCTTCCTTAAAGATAGAGGGCGTATGAAAAAAATGACAATCCGAATTCCTTCGGAAATGGCGGACATCGCTCCGGCCTACCTGGAAAAACGAAAACGTGACTTAGAAGGGCTGAAAGACGCACTGAACCGTAAAGACTTTGAATTTATCTCAAAGCTCGCCCATAAAACCAAAGGCACCGCAGGGGGGTATGGCTTCACGGAAATGGGAAATCTCGCCAAAGCGCTGGAATTGGCCGCAAAATCTGGAAATTATGCCGAAACGGACGAGGCGTTCGGGCACTTTCATTGCCATGTGGAAAGCGTCGAGATCGAAGCTCAGCGGTTCATGTCGGGTACCCCGCGGAAGGTTTGACGGTGGTATTCCGCTTTACTCAAACGTGGACCTCCCTTCTTATGGATAAGAACCGAGGAATGAATTGGCCACTCCGACCGAAAAAGCCGTCAGCAAAAAAACGAAGCCCGCCCCGAAAGCGAAAGCAATCAGTGACGGCACTGTATTAGTCATCGTCGAGTCCCCGACGAAAGCAAAAACGATTCGCAAGTTCCTTCCGAAGAACTTCATCGTCGAAGCTTCCGTAGGACATGTCCGAGACCTCCCTCAGTCAGCCGCCGATATCCCGAAAAGCATCAAGAACGAAGAGTGGACAAAAATCGGCGTGAACGTCGAACAAGACTTCGAGCCGCTCTACGTCGTGCCGAAAGGCAAATCGAAAGTCATCGCTGACCTACGAGCAAAACTAAAACAAGCAGACAGCCTCTACCTCGCGACCGATGAAGACCGTGAAGGAGAAAGCATTTCCTGGCATTTGGTCGAACTTTTAAAGCCGAAAGTTCCCGTGAAACGCATGGTTTTTCACGAGATCACCAAGAGCGCGATCGAACAGGCATTGACTGAAACGCGGGACATCGACGAACGGCTGGTCAGGGCCCAAGAAACCAGGCGGATCCTCGATCGATTGGTCGGGTACACCGTCTCGCCACTGATTTGGAAAAAAATCGCATTTGGCCTCTCTGCCGGCCGGGTTCAGTCTTCCGCCCTTCGGATGGTCGTCGATCGTGAACGTGAACGCATCGCCTTCCGCCGGGCCCGGTACTGGGACTTGGTCGCGAACGTTCGGAAAACTTCCGACAAAGACGAATCCGCTTTCGATGCAAAGCTCCACACGGTAGGCGGGCGGCGCATCGCAACCTCCAAAGATTTCGATGAGACCACTGGGAAAATCAACGATGGTAAAGACGTTTTACTCCTCGGTGAACCCGCGGCGAAAAAACTCTTAGATTCAGTGCGCTCGGGAGAGTGGAAAGTCATCTCCATCGAGGAACGACCGAACAGCTCCAAGCCCTCCCCCCCCTTCATCACTTCGACGCTGCAGCAGGAAGGAAACCGAAAACTCGGACTCTCCTCCCGCGAAACCATGCGCGTCGCCCAGCAGCTTTATGAAGAAGGTTTGATCACCTACATGCGAACTGATTCGCCCTCTCTCTCGAGCCAAGCCATCGCTGCCGCTCGCGACGCGGTGAAAGCCTTGTACGGCGAAAAATACCTTCCTGAGACTCCGCGCACTTACACAACAAAAGACAAAGGCGCGCAAGAAGCCCACGAAGCCATTCGACCGGCCGGGTCGGAATTCATTCATCCGGATAAAACCGGACTCAGCGGAAAAGTGCGCGATCTCTATGAACTCATTTGGATGCGCACCGTCGCTTGTCAAATGGTCGACGCGCAGAAAAAGTCCGTTACCGCAAAAATCCAGTCCGACGATGCCGTATTTCACGCCTCCGGCTCGACGATTCTTTTTCCGGGTTACCTCCGCGCTTATGTTGAAGGTTCCGATGATCCGTCGGCAGCGCTTGCGGATAAAGAAACGTTGCTTCCCGTAATGCGCGAAGGGGACATTTTAAAGCTTTTAAAAGCTGAAAGTGTCGAGCACGAAACCCAACCACCCGCGAGGTTTACCGAAGCTTCGATTGTTCGTGAACTCGAGAAGAAGGGTATCGGTCGACCTTCGACTTACGCTTCGATTATCAGCACGCTCATAGATCGAGATTACGTTCGAAAAAACGGAAACGCCCTCACTCCGACTTTCACCGGAATCGCCGTCACCCAGCTCATGGTGAAGCACTTTTCCCAGTTGGTCGATGCTGGTTTTACGTCTGAGATGGAACGGTCACTCGACGAGATCGCCGAGGGTAAAAAGGAATGGCTTCCCTACCTCCGCGCCTTTTTCTTAGGGAAAGACGGGCTAAAAGCGCTCACCGCGGCGAATGATAAAAAAATCGATGCGGGCGAATCCCGCACGCTCGACCTTCCCCACCTTCCCGGCGTCGATGTGAAAATCGGCCGTTACGGTGCTTACGTCGTGCAAGTAGGAAAGAGTGCAGGCGAAGAAGAAATCCACGCCTCGATTCCCGAAGACATCGCTCCCGCTGACCTCACGGCGGATAAAATTTCAGAAATCATCGCCATTTCCGCCCAGGGTCCGCAGGCAATCGGGACCGATCCTAAAAGCGGTCTGAAAATTTATTGTCTCACGGGACGATTCGGTCCGTACGTCCAACTCGGCGAAGCCGCTACCCTTCCTCCCGAGCAGGCCGCCACGACCGATAAAAAGAAATTGAAAGAATTCATGAAAGCGTTGCCAAAACCGCGTCGGGCCTCCGTGCCGAAAGGGGTAGATCCGCGCGCAGTCACGACCGAGCAAGCTCTGACCTGGCTCTCCCTTCCAAGGGAACTCGGTCTGCATCCTGAGACGAAGGTCCCTCTTCTCGTGAATAATGGTCGATTCGGACCTTACGTTCAAATGGGTACCGACTACCGCTCCCTTAAAAAAGAAGACGATGTTTACACCGTTTCTTTCGAACGCGCTCTGGAACTGATTTCTCAGCCAAAGCAAGGAAGAGCGACTTCTAAAATTCTGAAAGAAATCGGTCCACATCCTGAAGATGGAAAACCCCTTCAGGTTCTCGAAGGAAAATTCGGGCCTTACGTGAAATACAAAACGGTCAGCGCATCCATTCCGAAAGATCAGGCACCTGAATCGGTTACGATCGAACAAGCCCTTGAGCTCATTGCTGCCCGAAAGGGTCAGAAGAAATCTCGACGTTAGTTCAGGATTCCTTTAGCCTTGAAGAATGCAAAGAAGACCTTGGCCTCTTGTAATCCTTGCGTTGCTGCAAATTTTAGGACCTTTCGGGAGCATTTTTCTTTCAGCCCGAGTGAATCACGTCACGACGTTTGAAATGGCGAGTGCGATTTGGAGATTTTCTCGACCGATCGATCTCATGGTTTTTTACGGCTTGCCGATCTTTAGCGGTTTGCTGATTTTTTTCGCAAAACGTTTTGGATATTTCATCGTCATCGGACTCTCCCTCGTTTCGATCTATCTGAATATTTCCGAATGGCGCCTCGCTAGCGATGTGATTTCAATTCCGATGCTGATGGGCGTGACCGCAACCAATCTGGCATTGATTGGTTACTTGCTGCTTCCGAATGTCAGAGCTGTATTTATGAATTCGCGTTTGCGCTGGTGGGAAAACGCGCCCAGGTACACGGTCTCGATGCGTGGCCAACTTTCAAAAACGGAGGGACATGCGACGCCCTGCGAGATCGTTGATCTGGCAGTCGGTGGAGCGGGTTTGAAAACGGATTCTGCTCCGGTCGTAAACGGAGACTCGGTTCTCCTCACCTTTGACTATGAAGAACACGTCGTTCTAATGCGCGGCATTGCGGTTTATGGACGGCCTGATGGAACGGGGCATCGTTATGGCCTCGAATGGCAGCGCGGCTCTGAAATGGACGAACGCCGCTTCATGGCTCTCCTCGTGGATCTCGAGGAAAAGCGGACACCCATTACTCGCACCCCGCCAAAGTGGAAAGAAGATCTAAAAGCCTGGGCCTCTCGCGCAACGAAATCGCCTTCGGCTTGGGTGCCTGAAGTTCCAAAAAAGAAATAAGCGGTTTTTCATTTCGGAGAGTCGACTGCGTCTAAATAATCCAGCAGGATCATTTTGCCGAGCTGATTTTCCCCGCAGTTGCGAGGAATTAAGCTAAAATCGGAATCGCCTACCAACTTGCGAATCCGGAGCAGAAACTTGGAAAAGACGACCCCTAAGTCCTTGCAACGCTACAGCTATTTGAAAAGCGTGAACGCTGATTACATCGATGAAATCTATTCTCGTTACCTCGAGAATCCGGATTCTGTGGAAGACTCTTGGAAGTCTTTTTTCGAAGGAATCGAATTCGGCGCCGAAAATTTTAGCGGTTCGCTTCCCTCGGGTGTGGTTGCGGGAAATGCCCAGGGTCTCTCCTCCCTCTCGATCGAACAACTCGAAGGCGAAGGAAAAGTTGCTAAGCTGATTCAAGCTTACCGCGAAAGCGGAATCAACATCGCGGACATTAACCCTCTCGAGCCGCCGGCAGAATCCCACGGCTTTTTAGATCTCTCTCGGTTCGGACTCACTCCCGCTGACCTCGAAAAAAGTTTCAACGCGGGCAAACTTCTCGGGATGGGAACCGCTAAACTCAAAGACATCATCGCCCTCCTCCGGGAAACCTACTGTTCAACCATCGGCGTGGAATTTATCCACATCCATGACCCGGAACAACGCGACTGGATTCAGTCACGGATGGAAACCACTCGAAACAATGCCCATTTGGACACGCCGACGAAAAAGTTGATCTTCAAGCGCCTCGCTGAAGCGGAGACGTTCGAGCGCTTTTTGCACACCCGCTATGTGGCGATGAAGCGGTTCTCGGTCGAAGGCGGAGAAAGTGTCATTCCGCTTTTAGATTGCATCGTCGAAGTCGGCGCTGAATTCGGAACTTCTGTTTTCGTAATGGGAATGTCCCATCGTGGACGATTGAACGTGCTCACGAATTTCTTCGGTAAGAAGCCGGAATACATTTTCACTGAATTTGAAGGCAATTATCCTTCCGATTATTCCCAGGGCGAAGGCGACGTTAAGTATCACAAAGGTTATTCGACCGAATTTACCACCCGCCAAGGAAAGAACGTTCGCCTGTCTCTGGCAAACAATCCTTCCCATCTTGAGTTCGTCGGCGCGGTCGTCGAAGGAATTGCTCGCGCAAAACAAGATCGCATCGGAGATTCCGAACGCACGAAAGTGATGCCAATCATCATCCACGGTGATGCGGCTCTCGCGGGCCAGGGCGTTTGTTACGAAGAACTCAACCTCTCGCAGCTAGAAGGATATGCGACAGGTGGCACCCTCCATGTCGTGATCAATAACCAAATCGGATTCACGACTTCCGTCAGTGACGCGCGTTCGACCCGGTTCGCAACCGACATCGCGATGATGCTTGAAAGTCCGATTTTTCATGTGAACGGCGATGATCCAGAAGCGGTCTGGCACGTCACTAGGCTCGCAACTGAATTCCGAGAAAAATTTAAAAAAGACGTTTTCATCGATCTCATCTGCTACCGCAAACATGGTCACAATGAAGGTGACGAACCTTCCTTCACTCAACCCGTCATGTACGCGAAAATTAAAGTCCACCCTTCGACCCGAGAAATTTACGGAAAAAAATTATCCGAAACCGGCGTGCAGGGTGATGCAGATAATCAGGCAGTGGTCGATGCGATCATGGCGAAATTAACCGAAGCGCAGACGAAGACGCGCGCTGAAAAACCTCTCCCTTATGTTTCGGTCTTCGAAGGAGAATGGAAAAATTTCAAACTTCCGACTCCCGAAGATTTATTCAAACCGATAAAGACTTCGGTCGAGTCCGATACGTTGAAAGACCTTTCTCAAAAACTGAATACTGTTCCGGCTGAATTTCACCTCCATCCAAAGTTAAATCGTTTCCTCGAAGCCAGACTGAAAGCGATCACCGAAGGAAAAGGCATCGACTGGGGAAATGCGGAATCACTCGCTTACGCCTCACTCGTAAATGAAGGCTTTCCCGTTCGACTCTCGGGTCAAGACGCAGAAAGAGGAACGTTTACCCATCGCCACTCCGTGTTCAACGATACCCAAAACGGAACGAAGCTCTGTTTGTTCAATCACCTACGCGACGGCCAAGCGCCTTTCATGGTTTATAATTCAGAGCTTTCGGAAACCGCCGTGCTCGGATTTGAACATGGCTATTCGCTCACCGCTCCGAATACTCTAGTGATATGGGAAGCTCAGTTCGGAGATTTCGCAAACGGTGCCCAGGTCATCATCGACCAGTTCATCGCGAGTTCCGAATCGAAGTGGCGCCGCATGAGCGGCCTGGTCCTTTTGCTTCCGCACGGATACGAAGGACAAGGTCCGGAACATTCCAGTGCACGGTTGGAGCGGTTCCTCCAGCTCGCAGGACGCGATAATATTTTCATCGTGAATTTGACAACGCCCGCACAAATTTTTCACGCCCTTCGCCGACAGTTAAAATGGGATTTCAGAAAACCCCTGATCGTCATGTCTCCGAAATCGATGCTGAGAAATGCGCATGCGGTGTCGACACTCGATGATCTTGCGACGGGCTTTTTTGAAGAAGTGATCGACGACTCCTCAGTCGATGCGGCGAAAGTGAAACGCGTTCTGCTCTCTTCCGGAAAAGTTTATTACGACTTGCTCGCTAAGCGCACTGAGCTCGCCAGGGATGATATCGCACTTGTTCGATTGGAACAGGTTCATCCTTTCCCAGCCGCCAAGCTCGCTTCGATCCTCGCCCGTTATCCAAATGCCGAATTGGTTTGGGTCCAGGAAGAGCCTAGAAATATGGGAGCTTGGCCATTCGTTCATGGAATGTGGGCGGGCGGAATCTCTGACTTTTCTAGCCTCGCCGGAAATCGCTCGATTCGCTACGTGGGTCGCGAAGCCGGAGCAGCACCTGCGGTCGGGTCTACCAAGCTTCACGAAATCCAATTAAAAGCCTTTACTGAGGCTGCATTTACCTAATCGAAAGGGACATCCATGAGAAAGAACGTCGTCGCTCCGAGCGTCGGAGAATCGATTACCGAAGTCAGCATCCTGAAGTGGGCGAAGCAAAATGGCGAAGCCGTGAAAACAGGCGATCTCCTTTTGGAAATCGAGTCAGACAAAGCCACCGTAGAAATTGTTGCTGAACACACCGGCACGCTTCAAATTTTAAAGCCTGCGGGCGAAATGATACCGATCGGTGAGGTGGTTGGGTTTATCGATGATGCGGTCGCGGCGACGGTGGGCGGCTCAGTTCAGACGCCTGCGGCATCCTCCATGCCGGGGGGCCAGGTTTCGGCTGCACCGGCGAGTTCTGCACCGAGTGCTCCCCCTTCACCTCCGGGAATGCCGGGACTTCCACCCGCCCCTCCTGGAATGAAGCCTCCCCTTCCACCGACACCTCCTTCGGCTCCGGCAAATGCTGCAAGTTACGGCGCCATTCCTCCCGTTCCGGGCGCACCGGCTGCACCCCCTCCCCCAGCCGCCTCTGCTCAGCCTACTCCTCCGATGTCTGCACCCGGGATGAACGCTGCTCCGGGCCTTTCGCCGGCAGTCCGTCGCGCAGCCGCTTCAAACCATGTCGATCCTGCGACTCTCTCTGGCACGGGTAAAGAGGGTCGGGTGACGAAGGGCGATGTCCTTGGCGCAATTTCGTCTGCTCCTTCCGTCCAGACGCCTGCGGCATCCTCCGTGCCTGGAAATGGCGCCCAGACGCCGGCGGCATCCTCCGTTACTGGAGCCTCCGTACCGGCAGTAAAATCTCCGGCGGTGACGGATAAGCCGGGCGATCGTCGAGTCCAGATGTCGATGCTGAGATCGAAGATTGCGGAACGCCTGGTATATGCCCAACACACGGCAGCGATTCTCACGACGTTTAACGAAGTGGATATGTCGGCAGTGATGAAGCTTCGCTCCGAACAGAAAGAAGCGTTCAAAGCGAAGCACGGCGTGAACCTTTCGTTTATGTCGTTTTTCACGAAAGCCTCGATCTACGCTTTGAAACTCGTTCCAGAAGTGAACGCGATGATCGATGGCCGCGATACGGTTTATCATGACTATTACGATGTCGGCGTCGCGGTGGGCACCGACCGTGGACTCGTGGTTCCGGTCATTCGCGGTGCGGATGCCCTATCGTTTGTAGAGCTTGAACGGAAAATCGGAGAACTCGCGATCAAAGGCCGTGACGGAAAACTTTCCATGGCGGATTTGACCGGAGGAACGTTTACGATTTCGAACGGCGGAACTTACGGCTCGCTCATGTCCACTCCGATTCTGAATCCGCCTCAATCCGGAATTCTCGGGATGCATAAAATCATGGATCGACCGATGGCTATTAACGGTAAGGTCGAGATTCGCCCGATGATGTACACCGCGCTTTCTTACGATCACCGGATCGTCGATGGTAAAGGTGCAGTGACTTGGCTTGTGCATCTGAAAGACGCGCTTGAGAATCCAGAAAAACTCGACTTCACTTTCTAAGTGAGTCTCGAAGGAAAAAAATGTCCGAAACGAATTATGACCTGATCATCATTGGCGGCGGGCCTGCGGGCTACACTTCTGCGATTCGCGCTACACAGCTCGGCTTCAAAACCGCATGTGTGGAGAAGCGCAAGACTCTGGGCGGCACTTGCTTAAACGTCGGGTGCATCCCCTCGAAAGCACTGCTCGAGTCGAGTGAACACTTCTATCAAGCCAAAACGAAGTTCGCGAAGCACGGCATCGTGATGAGTGACATCCAGCTCGATCTCGATGCCATGCAGAAGCGAAAAGAAGGCATCGTTCGACAGCTCACCAATGGGATCGCCGGACTTTTTAAAAAACACGGTGTCGACTCGGTTTCTGGACATGGAAAAATCGTCGGTAAAGAAGGCCCAAACTACGTAGTCGAAGTCACGGGAGAAGCAGGCGTGTCCCGAATTTCGGCACCGCGGATACTCCTTGCGACCGGCTCTGAAACGGCTGAGCTTCCCTTCTTGAAGTTTGACGGAAAAACCGTGGTGTCTTCGACCGAAGCGCTTGAGTTGACGAAGGTTCCTGAAAAACTCATCGTGATCGGCGGCGGCGTGATCGGGCTTGAGATGGGCTCCGTTTGGTCGCGTCTCGGTTCGAAAATCACCGTGATCGAATTCCAAGACCGCATCCTTCCCGGAACTGACATTCAGGCTGGGAAGGAATTGGCGAAGGCCCTCGTGAAACAGGGCTTTGATTTTAAACTTTCTCATAAGTGCTTAGGCGCGAAACCTCAGGGCGAAAAAATGATCGTCGAAGCCGAAGACATGGCAAACGGCGGGACGAAAGTCTCGTTCGAAGGCGACATCGTGCTCGTCTCGACGGGTCGCCGACCCTACACTGCTAACGTCGGTTTAGAGACGGTGGGAATCACTCTCGACAAACAAGGTCGCGTGCCGATCAACGAACATTTCGAGACGTCGGCTTCCGGAATCTACGCCGTCGGCGATATCGTGGATGGACCGATGCTCGCACACAAAGCGGAAGAAGAAGGCGTCGCGGCGGTCGAACTCATGGCGGGCCAACCCGGACATGTGAATTACGAAGCCATTCCAAACGTCGTCTACACTTGGCCAGAGCTAGCGACCGTGGGTTACACGGAAGAAGAAGTGAAAGCATCCGGCGTCGCCTATTCTGTCGGGGTTTTTCCGTTTATCGCGAACGCTCGCGCAAAAACGATGGATGAGGTCGAAGGGTTTGTAAAAATCATCGCCGATCAAAAAACCGATAAAATTTTGGGAGCTCACATCGTCGGGCCACGTGCTTCGGACCTGATTCCGGAAATCGTATCGGTGATCGAATTCGGCGGATCGAGCGAAGACATTGCTCGCACCTGCCATGCTCATCCGACTCTTTCAGAATCCGTGAAAGAAGCCGCACTGATGGTCGATAAGCGGTCGCGGAACATTTAAGGCTTTCGAAAATCAAACACCTGCACGTCTTTTGTCGAGTGCGGCAGGGTCTCGCCGCGCACGGGATCTGCCGGAACCGTGTAGACTCGGGGCTTCGCGAAGAATCCGCGCGCGTTCATTTCCTCCACAAATACCGGAAGGTAGGGACGGCCCGGATCCGCAATGATCACCCGACCGAGCGGCTTCACTAGACGAACCAGTGCTTCGGCCAGATCTGCGGGATGCGCTTTTTCGTAGAGGACATCGGAGCCCATCACGACTCCGAAGCGCGCTAGGTTCTCGGGAGGATTTCTCCAGTCGAGCGGCTCGTAATTGAACCGGTCACTCGAGATTCGATTTCGCGCGATATTTTTAGCCAAAAACTTCGGCACTTCGGGATGAAAATCAGTCGCGATTATTTTTGAGAATTTAAGGTGTTTTGCGAGCGCAAGGGAAGGAACCGCCAGTCCACAACCGACTTCCAAGATCCGCGTGCCTCCTTTTTCTTCGGGAGAATGCTCGAGTAAGTATTCGGTCAGTCCACGCGCAGAGGGCCAAACACAGCCAAAATAGGGGCAAAGTTCTTCTAGTAATGCCGACTCACCCGTTTTTTCAAGCTCAATAAAGAGCGCATCGATCGTCGCCTCGAGGTTCACTAATTCCTCGATTTCAAGCGAGAGAAAATTACCTTCCGGCAACTGAATCCGCTCGAGGGTCACCTTCGTTTCCCAAATCACTCCGATTTCCCTTTGAGGTCTCCGTAAAAGCTTTCGATCGAGCCGGCATTCACGAATCCCGCAGGAACATCGTAAAAGTTTTCTGGATGAACAGTGCCGGTGATTTTTTTAAAGGTGGTAGTGAGCTGCACACCGTTGCTTTTTGTCAGGAGGCTTTTCACGAGCGAAATTTCTTTTACGTTTTCCGGTTGCCACACTTTCAGCTTTTTAATCTCCTTTCCGATCGAAAGGGATTCGTAAATTTCACAATTTTGATCGCCGCACTTTTCTGATCCTATTTTCTTTAGTTTTAGATCGGATACGCAGGCTGCGAAATCTTTCGCCAGACAAAGCGGGATCTGACCCGAGTATTTTTCGAGATTTGCGCTCAGTCGAATGTGAAAGGAGGGAACTGCCACGGAAGCAGTCTTCGCACCCGCTTTAGCGTAAGCGTTTAAATCGAAAGGGTAAGAAGAATCGACGCGAAGTCGATCTCCCTTCAAATAAACCTTACCGTGAAATTTCGGTGTCCTCGCTTGGGTGGAAGACGTCGTGAAATCTGCTTCGAAGTCGGCTCTAGCGGTTCCCGACAACATGACCAAGCAAAAAGCCATGAGCGTCCGAACAAGGGAAGCGGAGGGTCGGTGCTGCGACTGATTTCGCTTCTCAGAACGAAAGCTCATAATCCCCGCCTAGAGACCAGCGTCGGACTTGCTTGGTCTACCGGATAAATCACCATTTCCTGGATATTCACATGCGGTGGGCGGGTCGCACACCAGTGAATCGCGTCTGCGATATCGGAAGCGAGGAGCGGGGTCATGCCCGCGTAAACTCCTTTCGCACGATCTGCATCGCCAAGCCTCACGGTGCTAAACTCGGTGTCCACCATTCCCGGCGCAATTTCCGTCACGCGAATCGCAGTGCCGTTTAAATCCATTCGAATGCCTTCACTGAGCGCTTTTACCGCAGCCTTAGTCGCGCAATAGACGTGACCCTTTGGATAATTCCATCTCCCAGCGACCGACCCGAGGTGAACCAGATGCCCATGGTTTTTTTTTAAGAATCCAGGGAGCACCGCCTTGGTGACGTTTAAGAAGCCTTTGATATTCGTGTCGATCATCGCCTCGAAGTCACTCGGATCAGCGTCCTGAAACGTCGAGAGTCCGCGCGCGAGTCCGGCATTATTCACAAGCACTGTCAGGCTGGAATAGATTTCTTGATGAGTCGAAATCTCATGATGGATGGCCTTCGGATCTCGAACGTCGAGGCTTGCCACATGGACCTGAGCCGCACCGAGTTCCAGGCACCTGATCTTCACTGCCTCTAGCCGCTCGAGTCTCCGAGCCCAGAGAACGAGAGGCGCTCCCGCTCGAGCGAATGTTTCGGCGGTGGCTTCACCGATTCCGCTGCTCGCTCCCGTGATTAAAATCATGACGCATTTTCCGTACGACAGAATTTGAAAACGTCTTCACGCTCTCCAACATCTTTCGCGATGACTTCGGGAGCTTGATATCCCGCCCCGATCTCTTTCGGATTGATTTTTTTTGCGACCATTTTCTTCTTTGTTTTTATATTTTGGATGATGGCTCGGTTTAAGTGAGACCCATTCTGCTTCACTAGGTAGAGAGTCATGTCACAGTTCCCGGCCCGCAGTTTCCCCAGCTTTATCTGGTTTTTCTCACCCTCGCCCATATTTTCATACGTGGCGTCAGCTATGGGTGCCTTCAGGTCCTGAGATTCGCCGTCGACCGTGGATATCGGCAGAAAGCGAGTCAGCATGGAGCCTTGTACGGCTTTTGCCGTGGGCTGCGCTTCGACTGCCTCTTCCACAGACTCACTCACTGCCGCAATTCTTTTTGTCGCAGCTTCGATCTGCGACTTTTGGTAATCTTGAACGCTTTTCACCAGCGGTCCAATAGTAGGATTGATGATCGTGGGAACTACTGAAGGGTTTGCCTTCGCTTCTTCTACTCGGAGCGGCCCTCGGCTTGCGGTTGTAACATCTGCAGTAGGACTTCCCATCCCATCTTTCGACTTTATTTTAATTTTTACTTTTCCACTCTGGTCTTCGGTTTTGACTTTCACTTTTTTAGGAACGGTCGGAGCCGTTGCGGACTTCAGGGTGTCTTGAGTGGCTGTATTCTTCACACGAACGACCGTGGTATCTGCGGCAGAGGCGGGTAAGTTTGGAATGACTGGGATGTTCACCGTCGAAGTGTCCGGTTGGGTCACAAACGATTTTACCGGCGGGCGGGCGGGCGCCACCGCGGCATTGCTTGCGGAATTTTTTGATGAAGTCACTCGGGGAGTGGGCGGGCTCTGTTTCGCAGCCGCCCCTCGCGGAATCACATGAGTTTCTGCGAGGTCTCGCCTGACTTCTTTTTCCGGACGACGAACACGGGCCGCAATGGCTTTCGATTTACGTTTTGCCGAGGACACTGGCTTTAAATCAAGGGTAATTCCCTGGCCCTTCATCTGAGCGATGACTTTGTCGATTTTTTCGCCCTTACCCTGACCGACTCCTTCCTGCTTCATTTTTGAAATGACGTTATCCATGGCCTTGGTGAAAGCCGTGTCTCGATTTGCAACCTTCGTCCCGCAAGATTCGCAGAGGTCTTCCTTCTTACAGGATGCTTTCACGTCGTCTTTGTAAGTGTTCATGACCTTTTCGAGTTCGTCATCGATCCACTTCTGCGCATCCGCAATTTGAGATTTTAATTCGGTCACGGACTTCGGGGCCTCCCCCGTAAAACCTGTCAACACCGCGACTTGGGTAGAAATTTCCTGAAAATTAGCGGGGGCCGAACCGCGCCCCATTCGGGCGGTCACTCCACGGGAAATCTGACTTTGGAACCAGAGAATCGAAACGTCATTCTGGTTGTAATAGGGATGATCAGGTTGGGCCAGCATGCTTGCCCGCGCGAAGGCAGACAGGTCTTCGTTTTTAAAGCGGGTGCTAAGTCGCATGTAAGCGCCGTTCGGAAGTTTCTGGAGGCTCTCTTTAAACCGGGCCCGAATGGTGTTGTCATCAGCGTCCTCGCCATATTTTACATACAGGTCGAGCAACTGTTGCTGGGTGCTTTTTCTTTTCCCACCTTGAGAATCGCGGTCGTTGAGTTGCTTAATCGTCGCCTCTTCTTGGCTCACGTAATCCTCGACCGTCTTATTCTTCGCAAGCAACGTCGCGGCAGCGAGCTTATAGGTCGTGATTTGAAGCTGTTTTTCGAGGATCTTTGACTGATCGTCGGTGATTAATTTTTCGAAAGCCTTCGCCAATTCGTTTTGGCAATCGGTGAGGGCCATATCGGCCGCTGCGGGCGCGGTATCTGGAGCGGGCGTAGCATCATCATCGACCCCATCGTCAGAAGAGTCTGCCGCAGCGCCAGCCAAGGGCGCGGGATCGTCCGCCGCATGGGCCATTTGCGCGTAGGCAAGGCAGAGCGACACCATCGCCAGTAGTCCAAGTAACCCGCCCCAGCATTTTCTCATTAGATGACCTCATCCTTGAATTCAGCGGCGGAACATCCATGTCCCCCGTTTAGATTGTCAAACTACTGGATTAGCGGAACAATCGGCAAAATACTCTTGGCTGGAGGGGCCATGCTCGACGAAAAAGAAATACAGTGTCCGTATTGCTGGGAAAGCTTTTCAATCCTTGTCGACCCGTCAGAAGGCGAAGAACAATCGTTCGTTTATGACTGCGAAGTCTGCTGCCGACCCATCGATGTCGAAGTGATCGTTCGAGGTGAGAACGTCAAAATTCGCGCGAAAAATAAGGGCGAGAACTAGCTCACATCGATCGCCGAAACTAGACTCTGAACCAAGTCCAAAGCGCTAAAACTAAAAGCACGATCGTCGGGGCCGGATACCCCTTAAAGCGATGGATGGCTTCGGGAGCCTGCATACTGAGTGCGGCCGCTATGACCAGTCCCGTCGTCAGGATCGAGAGACTGAGCTTTCGGGTATTTCGCTCGAGACCTGCGGTCAGTTGGTCGAGCTGCGGAGATTTCACTTCGAACGCGTAGCCGTCTGCGCTGAATTTTTTAAACATCCAACGAATCTGCCGCGGCAAGACCAGCGCAAGCGCCATCATGTCTTTCGCGATCCAAAGCGCGTCTTTCGAAAAGTTCTCAGGAGAATACTGGTCTTTCACCAAATCGACCATAAGTTCCCGACCCAAAGTCATCATGTCGAAATCAGGATCCAGCTCCCGGCCGAGTCCCTCCACCGTAAACAGAGCGCGGAAAACAATCATCCAGTCGCCGGGCACACGAATTTCATACTTCGCCGCAATTTTCGTGGCCTCGATGAGGACTTGCCCCGAGTTGATGTCTTTTGCTCTCAGCCCTAGGTAAGGAGCCAATGCGTTTCGCACTTCGCGCTGGAACCCATCAAAATCCACGTTCGGTCCTGCCGAACCCAGTTCCGCGTATTGGTAACAAAGCGCTTCGAAATCCTCAGTCATGATCGCCAAGACCATGCTCGAGAGCTGTTGGCGGGAACGGCGCGAGAGACGCCCCACAATTCCAAAATCGATGAGCCCGAGCTTACCGTCCTCTAAAACAAAAAGATTCCCGCCATGAAGGTCACCGTGAAAAATACCGTCTTTCACGACGGTCTTGAAGAAAGCACGGGCGCCCACTTCATTGAGATGCTTCAAATCATAACCCTTCGCTTTCACTTCAGCGATCTGGGTCATCGGAATACCGAAAAACCGTTCTAGGGTCAGAATGTGGCGCGTCGAGTGCGTGCGGTAGACGTGCGGCAGCTTCACATCTTTAAATTCAGCAAGATTTTCCGTGATGCGGCCGATGTTATTTGCTTCGATATGGAAATCGAGTTCGAGCTTGAGCGTGCGAAAAAACTCATCGACGATCGTGGCTGGCGCGAAGATTCGAGACTCCGGCACGTATTTTTCTAAAAGCTTTGCTAGAAAATCTAAAAGCGCCACATCTCGATTAATGATTCGCTCGAGATCGGGCCTTTGAATTTTTACGACGACTTTTTCACCGGTCGGTAGAACAGCTCCGTGAACTTGCGCGATACTAGCGGCAGCAATGGGTTTTTCTTCAAACGAAGCGAAAGCCTCCGTCAGTGGTTTTCCGAGTTCTCTCTCGACTACAGTGCGAATCATTTCGAAAGGAAGGGTCGAAACGTTATCCTGCAGTTTTTTTAATTCATCGACGAAATCTTGGGGAATCAAATCAGAACGGGTCGCCAGAACCTGCCCAAGCTTGACGAATGTCGGCCCGAGTTCCTCGAATGCAATGCGTAGACGTTCTTCCGTCGGACGATCACTCGCGGCGATCAGTCCCGATTTCCACCGTGCGGGAAGAAACCGCTCCAGGTCCATCCGAACGGCGACGTCGGTGAATCCGTGTTTTGCGAAAACACCGAGGATTTCGCGGAGCCGTCTCGAATTGCGGACAGCCAGATTCAGCTGACGTCCTCTCCGAAGCCATTTCATGATTCGTCGTCCGCCTTCAGCAGTTCCTTCATCGTTTCAGCAACCGTCGGCACGCGATCCGAATCGTCCGCGACCAATCCGAGATCGATGCGCCGAAGATCGAGATCCACGTTGTCTACGCGCACGCGAATCGAATCCCCGATCTTAAAGGTTTTCTTGCTTCGTCGACCGACGAATACCTGGCGTTCGACGTTGAATGAAAAAGAATCTCCTGCCATCGCTTCGGTTGCGATGAAACCTTCCACGAAGGGATCTTCCAGAGTCGCAAACATTCCCGCCTCTAACATCCCATTCACCTTTGCTGGGAATTCATTTCCGATCTCTTTCAGCATAATACGAGTTTGCTTGAGTTTAATGGACTCGCGTTCGGCATCCGACGCGATCCGCTCACGGTAGCTACAGTGTTCGGTGATTTCGGCTAACTTTTTTTCGATTTCTTCACGCTCGTCATCTTCGAGAATCTTCTTCTCGCGTTCGTAATCCAGAGCGAGCTTTAACATGCGATGCACGACCAAATCGGGATACCGGCGAATCGGCGAGGTAAAGTGCGTGTAAGCTTGCGAAGCGAGGCCAAAATGGATCCCATGTGCGGACGAGTAGTGAGCTTGGGCCATCGAACGAAGGAGCGCCATATTCAGCAGAATCTGGGCCGGATTTCCTTCGAGGGATTTCACGACTTCGTTCAACGCTTCGCCGAGATTATCTTTGTCCACCACGAAGGGCACACCATGGTGTTTGCAGAGATCAGCGAATTTCGCCATCGCACCCGCGGAGGGTTCGTCGTGCACGCGGTAGACGAAAGGCCACTCGCGTTCCAGCGCCCATTCCGTCACGGATTCGTTCGCCGCGATCATGAACTCTTCGATCAACCGATGTGCATCCAGACGGGGTCGGTTTTTGATTGAGATCGGTTCGCCGGTCGGTTCGACTTTCACTTCGGCTTCGGGAAGATCGAAATCGATGGAACCGCGTTCGTTTTTTTTCTTTCGAAGAATGGCGTACAGATCGTAATGCACGCGGAATTCCCAACCCGCCACGCCGACGTTTTCGTCGGCCTCTTTTTGGATTTCGTTGTAGGTCGCTCTTCTCCGACTTTGGATGAGCGAGTTCATCACTTCGACTCGAAGCTTTTTACCCGTTCGGTCGTAATCGATTTTAGCGGTCATCGTGAGCCGAGGACCATCCGGCCGAAGCGAACAGAGGTTTTCTGAGAGTGCGCGAGGGAGCATGTGAAATGCCCGCTCCGGAAAATACACCGAAGTCCCGCGCGAAAGCGCCTCATCATCGAGCGTGGTTCCGGGCCTAACGTAATGAGAGACATCGGCGATCGCCACCCAAAGCGTGTAGCCATTTTCACGATTGCGTTCGACGTAAACGGCATCATCGAAGTCACGAGCGGTTTCACCATCGATGGTGATGAAAGGAACATGGCGCAGATCCACTCGGTGAGGATCCGCGAGGTCGAGCTTAAAACTTTCGGCTTCGGCTACTGCTTCTGGAGAATGCTCCTCGACCAGATTGTATTCTGCGGAAACCATCTGAATGTCCGCGCTGGCCGGCAACTCTTCACCGTAGGCTTCGAGGATTTCACAAGTGATGCGTCCGTTTTCTTCTTCCGGATAAATCACTTTCGCACGAACCCAGTCGCGAGTTTTCGCGCTTTTCGAATCTCCTACGACTAATAATTCTTCGCGCGCTTTTTTCCGCTCGTATACGACCATGCCGTTTTTACCCGTGCGGTAGTAACGACCCACAAGTTCGCGGAATCGATGTTCGATCACGCGCACTTCGACGACTTCGCCCTCTTCCGTAACTACGGCTTCGACCCGGTCGCCATGAAAGAATCGTTCGGCCTCGAATGGGCTTAGGAAAGCGTCCTCGTATTCACGGCTTTCAAATTGGAGAAACGCAAAACCTTTTCGGTTTTTATCGATCCGAGCTTTTAATTTGAAATCGCTCTCGCTTGGAACGTGCGGCGCACTCGGACGTCGTGACCGATTACTACCTCGGTCACCTCGGTCGTTGCGATCCCTCCGACTGGCTCCGCGTTCACCTCGAGAACCACCACGATCTGAGCGGGGTTCACCTCTTCCGCCTCGTGAACTGCCGCGGTCACCGCGAGAGTTTTCACGGTCGCCTCGCGAGCTGCCTCGATCCGAATGAGGCCCACGCGAACTGCGGTTCGAATCCCGATTCCCGCGACCATCACGTCCTCGGTCGTTCGTGCGGTCACGCGGTCGATCCGCGGGAGAGCGGAAAGCAGGTGAATCTTCACCGCGCGCTTTGAACGAGAAGGAAGGTTTCGCGCCAGCGTTTGTGCCGCCATTCGGTTGACGATCCGCTGGTTTCCCAGGACCTCGCGGAAACTTTCTTCCACCCTGTTCCGGTTTCCGACCGGAATCATGATCGCGTTTCAGGGGAGCGTGTGAATTCCCGGCTGAATTTCCACGTGGGGGCAGCAGGTGCTGTTTACCCGACCGATCCGTAAAGACAAAAGCCTCGCGAGACTCTCGCGGGGCTTCGTCGGATTCTGATTTTACCTTTGAAGCGCCGGGCTTAGCCTGAGTGGCCTTACCTTTTACTTCGCCTTTACGTCGCTTGTTGCGTGGTTCGTTGCGATTCATCCGTTAAGGATGAGGCTAGCCGATCCTTAAGGGCAAGCATAGTTGTTTCCGTGACCGTCTTCGCAGGTGACTGCCGACATTTTCAGCGCGATCTTCACTTTAGGCTCACGGTACTCAAACATAATCTGCAAATCGTAGCTCTGCGGAATCATCGCCATCGTGTTTCCGTAAGGCGTTTGGCCATTCGGGTAAACTCCGGCATTCGGATAAGCGCCCGTATTCGGATAGGGAGTGTTGGTATAGGCCCCATTATTGTAGGGGGCTTGATTCTGGTAACCGGTGTTTTGATATCCTGTGTTTGGGTATCCCGTATTTTGATATCCTGTGTTTGGGTATCCCGTATTTTGATATCCTGTGTTTGGGTAACCGGTGTTCTGATAGCCAGGAGTTTGATATCCACCGTTTGCGTATCCTACGCCGCCGGCAAAACCTGAGCTCGTTGCTGCAATCGTAAAATTGTCAGAGCTTTGACCGTTCATCACCATGGATTGGCTCGATGCGGAACCCACTGCGACTCCTCCTTGAAGAAGTTGCGCGCTCCATTCTGCATCGCCATACCCATTATCAAGACATCCGGAAAGCTTCAGCGATTCTCCGGCATAGAGGCTAGCCGAAATTCCTGGAATGGTGACTGGGAAATAAGGCTGGACGTTCCGAACCGTAAAAACCGCATTCCGGGATGGAATCACTCGTTCGCGTCGGCAGAGGTTTCCTTGGAAAATGCCGCGGGCCTGGATGCAGGCTTCAGCGAGATTCACCGTATTGAAACATTGGGTTTGTCCGAAAGCGTTTCGGAGTTGGATCATGCCCGATTGGCAATTGTAGGGTTGCGATCCTTGCGTCTGGTAATAATTTCCGGTGGGATTCATCGCTGCTGCGGGCTGAGCAGGAGCCGCGCCCCCACCTCCGCCGCCACAACCAACGAGTGAGAGTGCGCTCAAAATTCCAAATCCTGCTTGTTTCATCATTTTCATAAATTTCTCCGGGGGCATCTTTTCGTCACGGGATCTTTAAGATACCCGGGCGGGCTAATGCCAAGACCGTGCCGCGCACAGTCAATTTTCTCAGCGGATAAATTAGATCGTGATTACAAGATCTTACAAAGTTTCGAGTCATAGGACAATTTGCACAAACTGTAAAAAATTTAGACACCTGACCAGAGAAAATGCGCACTCTTCGTGTAATGCCGTTGCCTTAAGCGTCCCAAACCCATTTGCAATTGTTGTAAGGATAAGGACTTAGCGGTTTCTTAATCTCTCGTTTGTAGCGTCGTGATCGATGCTTCCTCCTCTCCAGTGACCTTTTTCGTAAGCAATCGAATTCATATAGAACCCCTCGGTTTCTGGGTCTGAGCGTGAATCTGAAGCTTCGTGTAGTTAATGAGCCAAAACTTCGCGTAGAGCTCCTGCAGGATGCCGTTCACGGATTTCGAATGCCACTGTTCTGCCTTCGTGATGCCCGTGAGCTCTAGAAACGAGGTCTCCACTTCCCAGCGGAGCCGGTAGAGTTTCGCAATTAAATGCGGCTTCAAGAAATCGATCGGCAAGCTCGTTGCGAAGACGTCGTGCCTTCTGTTTTTCGCGTCAAAGATGCGTACGAGATTCACCTCAAACTTTTCTCCGAGCATAAACGTGGCGGTCGTCGGCCGGGCCGGGTCTTGAAAGAACGCCGCAATCTCCCTATTCGCGTTCTTTTTCAGGCGAAATAAAAAGTGATTACCGCGGCGGTAGTGCGCCTTCACGAGCCTCACTCCAAAGTACAGTCGGTCGTAAATCACCAGGCTCTCGCGCTCGGTTCGTAAATCTCAGATCCTTGCTCACGCCCGTGAAGCCCGCCTGCGTGATTTCTTTTGATTTGGGAAGCGTCAACATCTGCCCGTCGATGGCGTAGATTCGAAGCCCTAAATAGGTCGATCTAACAGCGTCCGCTTTCTTTACGAGTTTCTCGAAATGATCTTTGAAGAAGAGGTAGGAGATCCATTTTCGGAGACGAGCGAGGGAGCTTCGGGCGGGCGCATTTTCTAATCTGCGTTTTCCGCTCCATACTTTCATCAGCGCATGTGAGTAACCTTCGTGATTTTCCCCGCCCACTAAGACGATCAGCGTGTGAAAGAAAACCTTGGGATCGAACTTTCGATTGCGCGATGTATTCGTTTTTTTATTCGAGCGAAGCAGGTGTTTTTTATGGAAATGCTTCGGGAGATAAGAGAGAAATAATACTGAGATTCTAACGCGAACTCGTCATGGGGAAACCTTTCATGAGTTCAAAAACTTAGCTTTGGTTTGCACCTGTTAAGTTAATCGCGCTGGGAACGGAGAGACTCCTCTTAGCGCGAGAAACACCATCGTCCGCCACGCCTTGAACGGCGCTTTCGATCGAACCATTTAGGACTTCAACACCTCGCCGGGCGATCAGCCGGTAAAGGTTATTCCTTATGACCACGATCACCTTTTAGTGCTCTTGGAGAATGCAGCGGGAAGTAGGAGAGCGGCTTGTCAGTCGATAGACCTTCATCGAAAAATTTAACAGCGCCCGCAACCGGACTTCGATCGGGGCAACGACTCCATGGGTGAATGCACCCGCAGGACCTTGCGCGACATCGACGACGCTTAGTTCCGCTATTAGCCAGAAAGCGAATCGAGACATTCTTTTTGCCCACGCCGCCGCCGCCCAGAATCGAATCGGAATCGTAAAAAAGACGGGTTACTCCGTTAGCACTGATTGTGTGAATGCCATTTCCACTCCGACGGTGAACCCTTTCCCGACGGCCATGCTTCTGCACTCGTCGGGAAAACTCTTCGTGGCTTACTCAAATAGTATTGTCCCGGTTCATTCGATCTACAGTTACGACGTGTCAGCGACCGCGATCACGAACGGAGTTCATGTCTATAACGACCCGAGTGTGGTGGCGGGCATTTCAGCGCTCACCGTAATGGATGACGGACGCATCTTAGTCGCCAGCGTGCACCCCAGCATGAACACCGTGGAACTTTTCAATTACGGCACCACGGCAAATTCCCTGGCCCCCGTCGGGACCTCTTTCATCCTTCCCTCGACCTGTAAGAAGAGCATTTCGTCGCTCCTGATAGCCAATTAAGGGTAGGATGCCGGTCCACAAGCCAGTTGACAGAGGCCCGCTGAATTCGTTAACACGGGAACTCTCTGATGTGCCCGGGTGGTGGAATTGGTAGACACACTCGTTTCAGGGGCGAGCGCCTAACAGCATGCTGGTTCGAGTCCAGTCCCGGGCACCATTTTCCTTCATCCATCATCCCCCTTTCAAAAGCCTAAAAAATCAAATAGTCCTCGCGTTCGGGAATGGTTCTCTGCGGTCAACTGCTCGGTCGCTGCGGAACTCTTTTTTAGGCTTTTGAAAGCGGGACGATGGATGAGCGAAGTCTTGCGCGGGACTGGACGCGATTTTTTGACCGGGATCTGGCACGGTAGGGCGCGCAGGTTTGAGGGAGTGATGGCCAATCCCGGGCTCCAACTTTGAGAAACATCTGGCGATCTATGAAAAAGATTCGAACACTCGACGACCCACGACTCGTCTACCTGGGACTCACTTTCCTTGGGATGGCGGTCTTGGTTTACATTCTTTCGTTTGTTTTCAGCTTTGAATCCCTGATCGCTTTAAAGCCCGCAGCGATGGGGACGCTCCTCTGTCTCCTCTCCATTTGGGGCCGAATGAAGAAACGCGGTTAAAAAGGCAAGATCAGAGGATCGGGGAGCAATCGAAATACCGGTCAAATTCTACTGAGTAACAAAAAGCTTACATTGATCGATCAAATGAATCCAATTCCCCAAAGAACCGCTGAGTAGCTTGTCCTCTGCAGTACTCTTGTCAACATTCTGAATTTTACCTACCGCATCCGTGGTGATCAGTCCTAAATCCGACCATCCGTCGCCCATCTGGTTCTGAACGTAGACTAGGAAGTCAGGGTGTTCAGAACTTTTCGTCTCGGGAAAGATACAGAACTGAGGGGCTTTTCCCTTCATGAAACCTCTTGATTCCAGATGCAATTTTTCTTTCCAAAGTAACTCGCTAGACCCAACATCTGTCGCGATCCAACTGGGGTTCTCTGCGATGAAATCTTTCGTCGTCTCAAAAAAAATTACGATCTCAACATTTCGCTTTTTGCCCCGGAAGCTAATCTCTCCCCGATGAAAAAATGTCGCCAGTTCCAGGTCAAATATCCGATCATACATCGCACGTTGAAGCTTCTCATTTAGCGAATATCCAAAAGTCGTGTAATTCGCGGCCAGCCAATTCGGATACTCTCGCTCGAGAGTTTTCCAAGTAAATGGCGATACTTTTAATTTGTAATCTCCTCTTGCTGATCGACTTAAAAGTTCTAGTCGCTGAATTTTTTTCTCGAGTGCGAGCAACGGAGCATCGCTCAATTTGAGGCAAGCTCTTGGACAAAGAGTAGAAGCCCAGACTTGTGCCGGAAGCAGGTGAGTGTCCTGACAGAAAACAAAATCTGTGGTGCTTTTGCAAAGCCCGCTCAATTTCGTCGAACGAGTGTAAACCTTATTCGAGGATTCTGAACTCGGCCCATAGCTTGAAGAACTGCGGAAACATTCGCATTCCTTTTTGTCCACTACAGCAGTCCACATCGGCTCTGAGCTTCTCAAGTCCCGTTCAAGACGTAAGCTGAGAGCTCGGGGAAACTCTTTGAATAGCTGGCTGGTTGTCAGCTTCTTAATACTTTTTGCATGAATCCAACCACTGATTGATTCTTCGGGTCCATCCGTTTCCTGATCATCGTTAGAGCAAAAATGGGCATTGTCGTTCGTTCTGGATTCAATTTTAATCCAGGGACTTTCCTGTTTTACGATTCTGAATCGATTAGAGTCCGGCAGGGACTTAAAAATTTTTCCATCCGGCTGCTGGAGCAGATTAGCGGGCCCGGCTATCATTGCGCAATCCCCTACCTCTGGCGATTGGATTCTTAATGGGTCGGATGCCCAGGATAAAAATGGAAAAGCGACGGAATTCAGAATGATTCCAAAGCAAATTTGGGACTTCATTTTCATATGAAAACAATATTGGAAAAGGCATCGATTGAAAATCAATACACCTTCACCTCAAAGATCACGGCTCCAATAATTTTCGGCGTGAAACTCTAAGAGACGTTCATTCCCGGAAACAACGAGTTTGGCTAACTAAGCATCCACACATCAGGGAAGCATCGAACTACAAATTACTCGAAGTCCTAATGGCGCCACACAGACGCAAATCTGGCTCTCATCGTAACCCGTTGCCATATCCACCTTCCAGCCGAGGAGGTCGCAAATCTTCGAACCCGGATTTCGCTTTGCCGCATATTCCCCGGATCGAAACGTTTCTTTTATTTTAGAGAGATTTTTTTTCAGGGCAACGAGTTCGCGACAAGCAGCAACATCTCGGATGCAACTTTCTGAGACCATCAGACTTTCAAAATCACAGAAGCGAACCTTCTCCCCAGATTCCAAGAAAGCAACGAACGGCTGCTCACACTTAGGTAAGCCAACAGACTCTGCTGCCCCTGCGAAGCCCAAAAACAAAAGTGTGAAAACTGCGCCTCTCATGATTTTTCCGATCACTTCAGTGAGCCCACGTGAAAAACATTTTTCTTCAGATTTTTAGAATCGATCCAACAACCGACATATGCCCGTTGTTCGTATTCCTCTCGCAATTTTTTAAGCTCATCTAAATCAATATTAAACTTCATTTTTTGGATCTTACTTTCCCTTAGAACTTTCTTTGCTTCTTCGGGATGGCGGATTTTCAGCGCTTCATAGCGATCGCTTAGCCGATTCGATTCTGAAATCCGCTCCGAAATCTGTTTCTCTTTTACTTTTATGCCACTCTCCGCAGATTTGCAGTCTGAGTGGTAGACGCCATCGCTCGTCTTGCAAGCGCAGGTTAAACCGTCGGTTTTCCACGCTCCTCCCCAGGAATTCCGTACCAAATACCGACAACTACCATCCGAAAACTGATTTCTGCCAACGATCAGGGTTTGGTGAGGCTCGCATTTTTCTTTGGTGAAATTATCAAGCGAACCCCGGTCCAAAGGCGGAGACTTTCCAGCCAGTCCCGAATACTCTTTAGACTCGAGTAAAATCGGCGCACATAAGCCGGCACTGACTGGAATCTTCCGATCGAGTATCCTATCCACTTCATTCATCATCTCGGCGTCTGTTCCAATAGTCAGCGAGTCATAATCTAAATTTGAAATTTTCTTTCTCTCGCTTCGACAACGGTAGAGGACCTGATTCAAAACTTCAGTTACCGAACTTCCCCAGAGGCCGCGCCGATCGAGGACATCGAGAGTGGCCTTGTAACGGCAGCTTGAAATATCAGGATTTTGGCTGATGTCGAACTCGGCCAAGCGTCTTTCGGCAGCTCGAGTTAAAAAATAGGATGAACTTTCATTCATCGATTCGAGAATCGCCGTAAACTGTTCGGTGGAGAGTCCCGCGTCTTGGTGGAATCGTTTGATTTCAGAGTCCACACAAGCTTTCGAAGCAACTCCATATTTCCCGGCTGCTTCTATGAGAGGAGCCACCTGACCAGCCGTTAGCGAGTCCCTGTCGAAAAAACGCGAAGAAGTGGCGCCGACCAAAGCCAGATCGATCGACGACACCTGGAAATTCGATCGGTTGGTCTTGAGCTTGAAGTTGATCAGTTGGGCTGCTACCTGGGCATAACAGGTCCCCGTCCCATCCTGATCAAGCACCGGCATTTCCTTTAAAGGACTCTCTCGGTTCAAATCCACATTGCGACATTCCGCTTGAGTGGTTACGGCGGAAAAGAATAAGAAAAAGACGATCAAGAGTTTGAAGTTGCGTGTGCCCACCCAAAGAATAATCGCACGTTATTTCGCTGAATAAACAACGATTAATGAGTCAGCCCGGAGATAGATTTTACTGCAGATTTGGTTCGATCGCGTTGGCAAGAAAGTCTCCCGAGACCCATCTTCCTGCTTCATCAACCCCGTGGTTAAATAGAAAGACTTTAGGGGTGACTCATCATGGGAAAGACTCAAAACGGCAGAAAAATTACCTTCACTTTCATCGTCCTGAATGTTCTGACGGGATGTTACGGACTCGATAAAGTGCAGAATGCGCCGCTCGCGAGTTACGGTATCGTACACGCCCAGGACGCGGGCTGCCCGAATGGTTTCGCCACCTTCCAAACCGCCGTCTATCCGTACTTGAAAACAAACTGCGCAGGTTGCCACGGTGCGGGAACCGCGCCGACTTTCGCGGTCGCGGATCCTTCGACGGCTTATGCAGCAACCAAAACTCTCGTGAATTCCGCGAGCCTCGACACTTCTCTCATCTACATGCACGCGAAGGATGGTCACTGTGGAAGCCCGGTGTGCCAAAGAGATGGCTCTGCACTGATGACCGGATTGACGACTTGGATGAGTGCGGAGAGCATCTCGACCAGCTGCCCAGGTTCAGCCGGAGGCGTGCCCACAAGCGGAGCACAGCTGAGACTGAATGGGAGCGCGCTCCAACAAGTCGCATCCGTCATGCAGACGGCGAATGCCTGCGTGAGCTACGAGGTTGTTTACGCTGCTAATGGAATCGCCACCCTGCCACCCCGAGATTTGATCGTCGCACTTACGGGTTCTGGAACTTTCTCAGATTCCAGTTGTCGAGTCGCAGCTAACACTCTCACGCTCTCTAAAATAACCGGATCGAAACCACTTTATGTGATGCGTGATACGGCCGGAGATTTTCGAATCAGCGGGATTGTGAGCGGTTACGCTCTCGGGTTTGAACTTCAAGTGGGTGTGGCCGCAGTCGTGACACCCCCTGCTCCGAGCACCGTTCCGGCGCCTGTTTCGACATCAGTTCCAAGTCCAGTTCCGAGCTCTGTGCCCGCACCCGCGATGGTGGCGTGTTCGAACACTGAAAAACAAAACGCTTACGCAGCCACCGTGTGGCCGCTCGCAAAAAATCTCTGCGCGAGCTGTCACACGACCGGAAGCAGACCTCAGTTCGGAAACAGTACGCTCAGCACGGCTTACGCTATCGCAAAAGGACTGGTGTCCACCGGGTCAGCTTCCAGCTCTCGCCTCTACCTAAAGAGTAAAGACGGTCATTGTGGAGGGAATTGTTCGTCCACCACCGGGGCCGATTTTCTTGCGAAAATGCAACTTTGGTTCCCAGCTGAGACGACTTCGAACTGTGCGACACTGACTACCCCACACTGAGAGAACTCACGTGCTCAGAGCTCAACGAACTCTCATTCGCAGGCGCCGTCTGGCTCGATTGACCATGAAGAGCTAGGAAAAGCTCACGAACGACTGCAGAAAGGTTTGCGGCTCGAGCGTGAAGGTCCTTTGCCGCGCTCGCAGTGGAGTGCGAAATATCGCTATTCCCCTGCGCTGAAGCACTGAGATCACTGACCGCTTTCGAAACTTCGCCCACCCCGTTCATTTGTTCAGAGGACGCAGCCGTAATTTCTGAAACCAAAGACTTCACATCTTCGGTCCCTGATACGATGGACCGAAAGCTCTCATCGCATTCGGACGCAAGCTTTAACCCTACCGCGATTTTCGTCTGACTTGCTTTCGTGAGACGTTCGCCGCGAGAGGTGGCGTCTTTTGTGACTGATTCTGCTTTTTGAAGGTTTTCTTCAAGAACTTTTGAGATTTCATCCGCCGCAAACCCACTCATGCTAGCAAGTTTTCCGACCTCCTCTGCGACCACCGCAAAGCCCTTCCCATGTTCGCCGGCACGGGCAGCTTCGACCGAAGCATTAAAAGAGAGGAGTTTTGTTTGAAAAACGATGTCGTTAATCACCTGCGTTTTTGCCGCAATCTCACCAATGAGTTTCACAATGTTTGCAAACTCGTGATTGCTGGATTGGATCTGAAGATTAATTTCAGCATTACTGGAGTCAATTTCACGAATGGCTTCCAGCAATAACGTTAAAGCGTGTTGGCCACTTTCGACGGTTTGCGCACTTTTTTCGGATAAAATTTGACAGTCTGAAGCGTTGCTCACCGTCTTTCCAATCATCGAAGTGATTTGTTCCACTGCGGCGGCCGTTTGGTGGAGGGCGGAGGACTGCCGGTTAGCGCTCGATGCAAGATCTCCACTCGAGTGTGAAATTTCTTCAGCGACGGTATCGACCGCATCGGTATTGCTTTGGAGAGCGTTCGCAATTCTGATGAGAAGTGAATGAACCGATTTGGTATTGTAGATTCCGGCGATCGCTCCGAAAACGAGGCCACAGAAGAGAGCAGCAAACATGATTTTTCGAGCTTTTTCTGCGGTTTGCTCAGCTGAGCTTCCCCATTCTTCAGAGTCTTTTGCTTCGTAATCTCTCAAAGCTTCCAGCGGCGTCCGTAAATTTTTTCGACGTGCTTCGAAATCTACATTGAAGAGCTGATCTAATGCGCGCCCATCATCGAGTGAAGCTTTTCGCCCCTCGATGATCATGGTGTTGCCTAAGGCAACCAGATCCTGCCAACTTTTTTCAATTTCGAGCCAGGTCTTTTCTTCGAATTCGCTCGAAGGTAATTTCTTGAATTCTGCAGCTCCAACGGAAAATTCCGTTTCGGCTGCTTGAACCGCTTTCTCTAGCCCACTGAGCGCTTCAGAATTTCCCAATGCACCTTTTACGCTTTTCACCGCGATCACGACATCCTTCTGCAGAAGTCGAAAGTTTGCGAGGAGCTCATCCTTCTGCATATTCACATCCAGCACGTGATTGTAGTTCTGAACCACCCGATTGAGAGAGACGAGACCGATCGTTCCCAGAGCCAGTTGGAAGAAAAGCTGGACGCTAAAAGCGGCTAAAAGTTTCGAGCGGAGCGAAAATTGGCGAGTCGTCATGTTAGGTTCCCACTTTTATCGTGACACCTAAACTTTTCGTCCACAATACTCCCTTTAGATGAGAGATTTTATTGGCTGCTTAAATCTTAACTAAGTGCTTGTAATTATTAATTAAAAAATTGGATCAAATCAAGTTCGTCCGCCTCGGACTAAAAAATGACGATTAAAGAATCAAGCCGCTGTGATTTTATTTTGAAAAAATTCAGACCTTGGCTGTGAGCCGAAAGTCACCTAGTCGATCGCGGTGGTTTGAAAAGCGAGCTTTTGAAGTTCGAAGGTTTAACCGCAGAACACCAGCATTTGGAAAAAGAGAGGGGGAAACTGAAAAGTCAGCTTCCCCCTCTCTTTTTCATTTGGTCTTTTCGCTGAAACTTTTAAACGAACGAGAAAAACTGTTCGACTGGTTGGCGAACCTTCTTCAAGTTTTGATAAGCATCACTTTCAGCTCGGTGTCCGAGCGCGACGACTACGACGGTCTGGAGTCCTTTTGCATCCGCACCCAGGAGGCGATCGTATTCCGCCCCATCGATGCCTTCTATCGGGCAAGCATCTACTTCGTGCATCGCCGCCGAATGAAGGAGAAACCCCATCGCGATGTAGGCTTGGCGCTTTGCCCATTCCTGAGAAGTAGCTGAACCTGGTTCCTTTGCCGCAGTCGAAAGCATCATGCCTCTGAATCCTTCGAGGGTTGCCACTGGAACGCCACGCGTTTTCGAAATGAGCTCGATGTAGTCATTCACGAGTTTTTCATCGATTCTGATTCGCGATTGGAAAACAACAAGGTGTGAACAATCCGTAATTTGCGCCTGGTTCCAGGAGAAGGGCTTGAGTTTCTCTCTTAAGGCCTGATCTTTAACCACGGTCACGTGGAATGGCTGAAGGCCATAAGAGGTCGGAGCCATGCGAGCCGTCTCTAGAATCTCTTTTAATTTTTCTTCGGGCACTTTCTTTTCTGGGTTGAATCCTTTGGTGGCATATCGCCAATGCAGTGCTTGATTTTCGGTTTTCATATCGATTTTCCTTTTTTGAGAGTGCGTGATTTTCTAAATTCCCGGAGTGCTTTCACTTCCTGCCACTCGGCTCGGTCATGCTCATTTTCGAGAGTGAGTTCTGGAACTCTTACTGGCTTGCCTTCTTCGTTCACGGCAACCATGTGAAAGTAACCCTGGCTCGCATGCACTCTGGTTTTTCGGATGGCGTCTTCCGAAAAAAGGTCGACCTTTACGGTAAGTGAAGTCTTACCGGTAAAAACGACCTTTGCGACGAGTTCCACGATTTGGCCACTTTTCACGGGCGTGAAAAAATCAATGTGCTCGGTGCTGGCAGTGACCATCGTCTGGTGGGCAAATCGGGTAGCCGCGAGAAATGCTGCTCGGTCCATCAGATCGAGTACTTTTCCTCCGAAAAGCGTTCCGTAATGATTCGTGTTATTTGGAAAAACCATCTCCACCATCCGGAGCGGCTCGGAAGGGATCGGTTCTAATTTCGGCTCGGGCTCTACTTCTCTCTCAGTGGTCATAGCGATTCCTCCTCGGGATGAATTCTTTGTCGTAGACCGGACTGAGAGAGCGTCGTCTCATCACCGTTGCGGGACAGTGTGGGATTTTCACCCACTTCCTTCGACTCAGAATGTGTTTCCCTTCGAATACGCGGTCCGGGAGGGATGATCAAGTTCTCCGCTTCAGGAATTCTTAGACGTGAATGAATCAGCCGCAGCTGCAGACCAGGCGCGGGAATACTCCGATGCAATCTCACCGTTCAGTATCGAGTTTGGCTCGGCATAACGATAAATTTCTCCGTAATGCTTCACAGTCACCGAATCGACTCGCCGTTGGATGTGCCATGGGCGAAGTTCCGAAGGTTCGCTGAGACCCGCCGCGCCCAGTACATCAAGAAAACTATGAAGCGTTGTTTTATGATACCGCGCGACTCGGGGTGCTTTATCTCCGACGACAAGTCCCTTCACCAGATCGGGATTCTGAGTGGCCACACCGGTGGGGCATTCGTTGGTATTGCAACGAAGGGCTTGGATACAACCGATCGCAAACATCATTCCTCGAGCGGCGTTGCAGAGGTCCGCACCGAGCGCGAGTTTTTGCGCGATATTGAATCCAGTAGAAATTTTTCCCGAAACAATGATTCGGATGTCTTGGCGGAGTCCGAGTCCGACTAAGCAATTATGAATGTAAATCAAAGCTTCATTGAGAGGGGTGCCGACTGAATCCGAAAACTCTTGCGGAGCGGCTCCCGTTCCTCCTTCTGCCCCGTCGACCGTGATAAAATCAGGCAAAATTTTCGTCTCGATCATGGCTTTGCATATCGCCATGAACTCCCTTTTCTTACCGAGACAGAGCTTGAAGCCAACCGGTTTTCCGCCGGATAGTTCTCTGAGTCTTTGTACAAACTGAAGGAGTTCGATCGGAGTCGAGAAGGCCGAATGGGCCGGCGGAGAAATCACGTCCTCCCCCATCGGAACTCCTCGAATTTTCGAAATCTCCAGAGTTACTTTCCCCGCAGGAAGGATGCCGCCATGTCCTGGTTTGGCTCCCTGCGAAAGCTTGATTTCGATTAATTTTACTTGCCCGAGGTGAGCGCGCTCTTTGAATTTCTCTGAAGAAAAAGACCCTTTTTCATCACGACATCCGAAGTAACCGGTTCCAATTTGCCAGCAGATGTCTCCGCCTTTTTCGAGGTGGTATGAGCTCAGTCCTCCCTCACCGGTATTGTGATAGAATCCGCCGAGTCGAGCCCCCTCATTCAGTGCGAGCACTGCATTTTTAGAAAGCGATCCGTAGCTCATTGCCGAAATATTAAAAAGCGAGGCTGAGTAAGGCTTTTTACAGAGGGGTCCGCCGATCAGGACTCGCGGCACTTCGCGGGACGGAGTTTTCGGCACGATCGAATGATTGATCCATTCGTAGCCCTCTTCGTAAACATTCAGCTGCGTGCCGAACGGTAGCGTGTCCACTTCGCCCTTCGCACGCTGATAGATCATTGAGCGTTTGTTTCGATTGAACGGTCTCCCGTCAATATTAGATTCCACGAAATATTGGTTAATTTCTGGCCGTAGCATCTCCAGGAAGTATCGACCATGCCCGAGCAGCGGAAAGTTCCGGCGGATCGCGTGCCGCGTTTGGCGCATATCTTGGACGCCCAAAAGAATGAGCGGACCGAAAAAAACTAAGGTCCATAAAATTCGCGGCTCAAAGAACGAACTGATGCCTATCAAAACCAGGATGGTCACCGCCGAACAAATGAAAAATTTACGCATCCATAAAGTATAGGGACTTAGAATCGATAGGTCACGCCCACAAATGGATTTAAATCATCCGCCGATTCGGTTAACCCTACCGCCATACTCGTATCGAGTCGAAGGTCTTCATTCACCTCGAACTCGAAACCAAAATCAAAAGTGGCTAAGCAAGGGTTTTCCTCTTTGTGGGTAACGTGCTCGGAAAAGAGCTCCACGTAGCCCGCTAAATGCTTCACGATGTCATGGTGCAAGGATGAAGAAAGGATCCATTTCGACGTGTAAAGGTCTTCTTCCCCTTCTTTCCCTCTTTCAAATGCGATTTCGAAACCTTGTTCGAAGTCGAGAGTCAGCTTCAATTCTCCGGGAACGATCAACCCCCACCCGCTCCCGATCCTAGGCCTGTCTTCGCCGTCGGCATCTGGTAATAGGGAATCAATCCCAAAGCGAGACCCTTGCCGTCATTCCCGAACAAGTTCACTTTTAACCGGAAAGTAGTGTCTCCGACTCCGCTCGACTTTACGAAAGGACCCGATCCTTCTCGAGTTCGGGAAGAGACGTAGGGAATAAGCGCGATTTCTAAATCCATCGCCGAGCTTATTCCCGCTTTAAGGATGAGAGTCCTTTTAAGAGTGACGTTTTTTTTGACGAGGGCGTTCTCCATGGATTCGTCGTGCACGTAACTAAAACCATCTGCCTCGATTTGGTACCAGCCGGCATCGACAGTATAGGGAGACTCGGTTTTATCCGGGCGATCGGGGGAAAGTTCTCTCAAAAATTTTCTAGGCACGGGCCGGGAGAGAGAATAACCGCTCGATGCGGCCGACTCCCCGCCTTCCTCCGCTGAAGCGTGCGCGCAGCAAAATAAGAGCAGAAATGTCAGACAGATGCCCATCTCTCCAAATTTTATCATTTCCAAGATTGTGAGGAGGCCGCCAGCCCAAATCAATCGGAATGGAGTGCGCGGCGGTGGAGGCCGTTCACATCGTCGAAAACGACGTAAGAATGATGGGACCGTGGATAGCCCACGTTCAGGTAGCTTCCCATCCGACCCTCTTCGATAAAGTTCGCTCCATCTAGGTCATGACAATGGCCCAGCACCACCGCATCGAATCCGTCATGAAATTTCTCCCGTGCAAAACCTCGGTAGATCGAACGAAGTTTTTCTAGTCGTGCTTCGGAGAGCGTCGTCGGAATTCGAGGTTTCAAGTTGCTCGATGCGCGACTAGAGCGATTTCCAATCCATTCCACAACAGGCGATGGAAGAACTAACGCCGCCCATTTGATGAACACGCTCCGGAAAAACCGCCGCAAAAATAAATAACCATGATCTTCCTGATCGACCAAATCACCATGGGCGACATAGATCTTTTTCAGTCCAATTTGGAATTCCGCTTCTACTGGCTGAATGGAAACGCCGGGGATTTCTTTAAAGGAAGACTCCAAGTGAAAATCATGATTTCCCTCGATGTAAGTCACTCTCACACCAGCTTCGCACTTCTCTCGAAGCAACCGGAAAAAACCCTCGTAACGAGCCATCAAGGTCGGCTGACGTCCCACCAGAAAATCAAAAATATCCCCCGCAAGGACGAGTACATCACCCGAGTTCGCTTCTTTCAAGATCATCTTAAGAAGCAAGTGGTAGAGAGGATCTTGCTCGTCGCGAATGTGAATGTCTGAAATGACGACGACTTTCATGTCGACGAATGTAACACTAAAGTTTCTTGTCGAGAAGGCTTCCGCGGTTCGTCCCGGTTGCTGCTTCACGAAGACGTAGGAATTCCTCGCCTGTGAACTGCCGAATAAGGGCCCCGCGGCCATCTTTTAACGTCACGCGAAGTCCCGGCCCTGCTCCCTGCACTTCGGCCTTCAGATCAGACGCTTCAGAGGGAAGTGCCGAACCGAAATCAGAAACTGCGGCGGCTAATCGCTCCGCTTTTTCTTCGGGAGTTTCTTCCGCCTCTTTTTGTTCATCCTGAGACGAAAACGAGTTCTTACTTTCACGTTTTGGTGCGTCTCCTCCTGCTTCAGAGGGACGTATTCTTTCAAAAGTTGTTGGAGAGGCTGCGGAGATATTCAGTTTCATCGGCCAGTTCCCTTTGATGACTTATCGGAATCCGGCGGGAAAACCGAAGTGTCAATTCGTTGGCGGAGAGTAGAAAAGAAATTCACCCTCTTGAATCAGCCGACCCACTTGCCCTTCCGAATCATGGCTTCGGCATCCTGCTATTTTTTCCAACGGCTCGCCGGACCTCTGCACAGTTAGGAGGAATGGTGTCTTACAATCTTTGATCTCTTCGTTCTTCATCTTCTTTTTCAAAGAATCGAGGATGCTCGATGCTTTCTTCAGAAAGTTCAAATAGGAGACGCTTCGAATTTTTTGGCGCTCGATGGGTTGCTCATTCACTCCATTATAACCGTTCACTTCGCCATTCACTGCCGCTACCTGAAGTCGATAGTTGTTTTGGGCGAGGGTGTAACGAACCTCTACCGAGCTTTCCCGCAAGTCATCTCGTGAGACCTCGCTTGGAACCCAATTTTTTTCCGTCGATGAACATCCAAAAAACCCGAGTAATAAGAGCGGGAGAAAAACCTGAGGATTAAGAATGGAAGCATTTTTTTTCATGATCATTTCCTTGGACTAAAAGCACAATAGTCGCCCGCGGGAGTATTTTCGCATCCCATCGATTTTCGAACGAGAGGATTTCTGCCGAACATTTTTCCAATACGGATCGCCGGAGTCTGATGATTTTGGGTACTGAGCACGTCCAAACTCACCGCTTCTTCACAAAGGTCTCGCACGGAATTCACCGCCGCCTGCACTCGTTGCTCGCCCGAATAGTCTTTTTCCGAATTGCCGAGTGAAGAACTCACAACTTCCGCAGCCATCCAGTCGGCGAAGACTTCGGATACCTGCTCGTTATCGCCACAGGTGTTTCGGGCACCGTCGACCCACCCGGTTCGGACGAAACAAGAAATGAGCTCTCGGTATGCAGTCGGCACCACGGCGTCCGCAGCCATTTCGCAGGGATCAATGGCGTGCGAGAATTCATGAGCAAGTGAGAAGACGAGGTTATACCAAGAAGAAATATTTAAAAGGTAGGCACCGCCCACCCGAAGCCGCATCTGCCCAGTCTCGGTCCGCTCATAATAAATAGAGTTTTTCGTAAAGACATCTGCTGCATCTGCATAATTCGAAGCAGGAGGCGGTAAATTCAATTCGACACGGTCGACACGGGAGAGGATGGCTTGCTTCTCTTCGACCGAAAAAACAGAGGCATCTTGGCGCTCGATAACCGTGTGGAGCTGCGCTTTCACCCACCGGTAAGCACTCTCGATTCGTTTTACCCGTTTCTCGGTGTAAATCTCCGTTACCAGTTGGTCTTCGACCTGTTTCGAATTCCAATCGGCGTGAGAAGTCAGGATTTTTCTCAGAACTCGTAGCGCGCGAACCTCTCCAGAAATCTGAAGATCGACTCTCCCCGTAGGATCAGTCGTCGTCCGCGTTGGATTCTCGCAAGTCACCTCGTAGGGATTTGCACAGTACCGTCGTACCCGCTCAGCCGAACCGGGATGGTTAGAATCTTTTCCGGCAGACTTCGTTATGTTCGTGCTCGCGGGGGCGGGGCCACTTCCTGATGCGTCGCCACGAAATAGATTCCCCCGGATCACAGCGAAAACGGTTCCTAAAAATAGGAGCGTTCCGAGCAGGATCGCGGCAGGATGCTTCACCATCTCTCTATCCTACGCTTCCGGCGGTTGAACTCTCGTGAAAAAACATTAATTGCGAGGTTGGGCCTGCCAAATTTCGTTCAGGGCTGAATAGTCCCCTTCGAACGAGATTTTATTCTTTAGCTTCCAAGCCGTATCCATTCTCTCAGAATCCGCCAACCAAGTGCCGCCGAGAATTTCCTGATTTTCAGAGAGCTCCAGACGGTAGTGGTAATGATGCGTGACGATGTTTGCGTTCGATTGGGCACCTTGCGGTTTGAAAGTCGGGTTCGACGTGCCCATCACATGCACGTCCGTCCGAACTTCGATTTCATGGGTCGCTCGCGGATCGACGTTCGCGGAACGAACGGGGAAAGAAGAACTGTAGGCCGTGGCATAGCCCGCGACCGCATAGTTCCAAACCGCATTCGACGGCTCGATGTCCATCACAAATCCATCCCCTTGGAGACCTACCGTGTTCAATAAAATGACGTGAAATGCGCCTGCATTTAAACCGCGGCAATTAAATCCCGAAGACTGGCAATTGTAATTCGCCATGCCGACGTAAAATTCGCTGTAGTTCGATGTTTTCATTGCGTAGTAATGTGTTGCGAGAGCTTTTAGATCACCGGAAGCAAACTGGAGTGTGATCGGTACGATTTGGCCATTCACCGTGTAATTTACTGTCTTCTGCACCGCTTTGGGTTCAGGAAGATCAAGAGAAGCGCTTGAGAGTCCGTTACAAAGTCCATGAAAGCCTCGCTGATCTGGATTTTCTCGAACACGGTCTGAAGCCCAGGCGCGTTGGATTTTCAGGTTTCGGTAATAATCGGCTGAAGAAGGATTTCCCGCCCGCAAATTTAAAATATCGAGCTTTTCGATCGGCGAAGTCTTTCGACTCATTTCTTCTGGAGTCATCGCTGCGAGTTGGGCGAGCGTGTAGGGTTGGTAGTTGAATGCATTTGCATCCAGACCGTAGTCCCAACTATCACCACTTCTCCACCGGTATGCGATTCCGCCCGCAAATGTAGGCCACCAAGAACCGGACCACGGAATTCTTTTCACCCAGTGGGTGATGCTTCGATTTCCTTCCGCATCCGGAGGAAGTGCTGCGAGAGAATATTTCATCGGAGACAGGAGTTCAGGACTTTCCTGAGATCCCCAAGGCATCTCCATCCTTTTCCCGAGTGGTTTTGCAAACGTCGCCGCCGATAGGCTAACTGCGAGCCCAACCGTAAACCAAATTTTTTTCGAATTGTCTTTCGGCTCGGCCATAGAAATTAACGCCCGCCCTTACGGGCCGGGTGATCAAACATGTAAGGTCGCATGCAATCGCCGTCTTCCTGCCGAGTTTCCCCGACCATGCATTCCCTTGGTTTTTCTTCTTTGTCGTCTTTCAATTGAGAGCGTCGCCCCGAGCGCATCGATGCGGGCTCACGGTCTACAGAATCAGTGAGGTCTGTAGCTTCAGTCGCGCAGGAAGCTAAACCGAGGCTAAAGAGGAAACTGAAACCGAGAATGAATGAACCGCTCTTTGAACTCTTCTTCTGCATTTGACACTTCTCCCTACCTGGCTCATCGGCGGAGGGCTGAAAAAACTAGAGGAATTTTTGACGTGTTCCCACAAAAATACCCCCGAAACCGCGCACTGGCTTCGGGGGCTGGGCTTTCAGATTGTGAACCTCGCGGGCACTATTACCCCGAGATTCGGGCGCACACTCGTAATACCCTTCGCGATTTTATTTATCCCAGAAGCTTAAGGGCCGCCTGCGGAGCCATGTTCGCCTGACTCAAGACGGACACGCCGGCTTGCTGCAGAATATTTCCGCTGACTAGTTTCGAGGATTCCGAAGCGACATCGGTATCCCGAATCCGACTGTTCGCGGCCGAATAATTCTCCTTTTGGATGGCTAAGTTCGAAATGGTTGCTTGCAGCTTGTTTTGTTGAGCCCCGAGATCAGCCCGTGAGCCAGAAACTTTCGAAATCGCGTCATCAACTTTATCGAGTGAATCTCGGGCACCGCTCGAACTCGTGTAGTCGATTCCGTCGATCCCCAGTTTATCGGTTCTCGCGTTGTAATTCTCTGGATTGAACGCGATGGCGTCCGCCTTGGAAGCGCCGACCTGAAAGCTCAGATCCTTTTTGCCTTCACCATTTAATAACGGAGTGCCGTTAAAGGTGGTGACGTTTGCGATCCGATTAATTTCACCCTTCAGTTGCTGCACTTCTTTATCCACGAATCCACGTTCCGTGTCCCCGATCGTATCGGATGCGGCTTGGATTCCGAGTTCACGGATCCGGACGAGCATGTTACCGATTTCATTCAAGCCGCCTTCTGCGACTTGCGTGAAGGACACTCCGTCATTCGCGTTCCTTTCGGCTTGTCCGAGGGAACGGATTTGTGATTTCAGTTTTTCACTGATCGACAATCCAGCGGCGTCGTCGCCGGCAGACGTGATTCGGTTACCCGAAGCGAGTCGTTGATAACTCTTTGCTTGTTCGTTTGAGGATGAGGAAAGTGCTCGCGCCGCAGACATAGCCGCAATATTGGTCGAAATTCTTAAGCCCATGATACGTTCTCCCGGCCGGACGTGCTACTGGTGGGTATAGTCCGAGGTTCGTATGTTTGTTCTACCCGGGACAGCCTCCAAGGTAGTTGTTTGCCTCTGGCCTCGATTGCTCGATTCCTTTGGCTTACATAGACCTTATCGGGATTTTGACGCTTTGCATAATAAAAAGAATAAAGCTTAACAATTGATTTCAAGTCATTGAATTCGTTGATAAACTAAATTCAATTCCGTGGGTTGAGCTTGAGCGGCGGCCGATTGTACAGAGATTTAAGCCCTCTAAAATTGAGCGGCGAGAGGTTCGATCGGCATCCTGCCGCGGGGCCCTTAGAAGAGCGCATCCTGCGCCTTCCCCACTCACTCTCGCCGCTCAATTTTAGAGGGCTTAAATCTTCGGATCATACTTCGATCAAGCATCAGTGTCCGAATCAGTGTCCGATTTAAAGTGGTTGGTCTCGCGCGAATCGCGGTCGTGGCCCGAAGGGGAAGCGTCAGCTCGCGCAATGTGCTACAGTCTTTCCATTTCAATCGAGACCGAAGAAGATTTAATCGCACCTCAGAAAATCGGCCGCATCGTTGCGAATTGCCTTCGGCTGATGGGTAAATCGCTGGAACCAGGGATGACGACTTGAGAGCTGGATCAGATCGGCGAAAAGTTTCTTGAACTTTATGGGGCTCGCTCGGCTACCGATACCGGCGGGTCTTTTGTCATTCCACCGGAATCTGATTTGAAAAAGAACCTCTGCCTGGCGACTCAGCGAGCGCTGAAGCTAGCGATGAAAGAAGCACGCGCGGGAACATTACTCAGCGGAATCGGTCGAGCCATCGAATCCGAAGCTCGCCGAAGCGGCTTACCGTGATCGAGAATCTCGGAAGCCACGGAGTGGGCAGAGCCCTGCACGAAGCGCCTGGTTTTATTCCGAGTTACTACGACCCGAAAGATCGACGCGTTCTGAAGAAGAACCAGGTCATCACGATCGAACCTTTTCTCTTCACTGGAGCTCGAGAAGTTTTCGATACGGGCGGTGGCTGGACGCTTGCCAAGCATAAACGTCACCTCACCGCACAGTACGAACACACGATGGTCATTACCGATGGGCATCCGTTGATCATGACTCTGCCGGCGTAAGGACCTGAAACATTCGGATGATTAATCGCTGACGGAGATTAGATTCTCTGCTACTCCGGCGCTATGGACTCAACTCTTCCATTCGGTATTATCCTCACCCTGTGTTGTACGTCTGCTTGGGCATCTGAGTTTGCGCTAAGTTTTGATCCATTGCTCGATCAGGCAGGTTTTGCCTCTCCGACAGTAGAAATTATCGTCAACGGCAAAAAGGGAATCTTCCTTGTAGACACTGGAGCTTCGCTTAGCGTTGTCGCGAGCTGGTTCGCGGCGGAATCCAATATCGTTCAAAATACGATGGCCGCCACTACCGGAGCTAATGACCAGGCCCCACTGGCCAAGATCGACCTGGCCCTGAAATCGTCGAATGGCGAAACTCTCGTTTACAAGAATAAGGAGGTCTGGATCACCTCCCTGCCTAGCTCATTCCGCGTTTATGGCATTTCTGGAATCTTATCGCCCCAGAGTCTGATCACCAAAAGCGGGGCAGCCACTCTCAATCTCGGGAAAGTTCCTTCGTTAATCATCAGCGACATTTCCCACGCATCACTAAAGGATTACACGCCACTCACTTCTATTCACTCCATCAGTCCCGAGGTTACCCACACGATCCTTTACGTTGTGGATGGAAAGATCGCCAACCTGCCGGTGAGATTCCTCGTTGATTCAGGTGCAGACAATGCGGCGATTGGGAATCAGTCGCGAGCGGGAAAAAAACTTCTCAACAAGTCCATTACCTCCCACGAGAAAGTTGGAGGCATTTCAGGGAAGCCATCGTCAGTTCGCTTACTCACTCAAATAGAAACAACGCTACTGGGAAGAAAGTTTAAAATGGATGTGAGGCTTCAGCCGACTTCTCAGGACATGCCTGCCGAAGGAATGTTAGGTATGAAGTTTTTGAGAGGCTGTTCGATAATTTTGGAAAACGTTCAGGGATTTTTACACTGTCCTTGAGACGAGCGGAAACGCGAGTCATGAGTCGCACCCCGTCCCCAACGCCACCGGACGTTCCTCGTTTCTAGAGAAACATTTAAAAATCCTTCGGGTGCGACCGCCGCCGCGCACGATGCGCGAAAAGGCGCAGGATACTTCGAGGGCATGATGCCCGAGAAGGTTCGCCAGTCCTAAAGGACTGTCAGTCACAGGAAGTGACTGAAGGAGTCCGTTAGAGCCCTCCCCAGAGTTTTTCTTTACCTCCACAAACGAGGAAAGGGTTGGATGGGATTAACCCATCCAACCCTTCCAGGTGGATACATTCCTCACGGATCAACCGAATGAGGGACCTCGCTGTCTAAGCGATTCGGTACTAACAAGAACTCAATGGAGATTATCCAAGGAGTTTCAATGCCAGCATCGAGTTCTGGTTCGCTTGACTGAGGACTGAAGTCGTTGCTTGAGTGAGGATGTTGTTTTTAGTCAACTCCGCAGTTTCAGAAGCCATATCCACATCGCGGATTCGGCTGTTACCGGCTGACAAGTTTTCATTGTAGACGGCCATGTTAGAGATCGAAGATTGCAACCGGTTCTGAAGTGCGCCCATTTCAGCGCGGTTTCCAGAGAGTTTCGAGATCGCTCCGTCGATTTTATCGAGGTTGTTTTGCGCTTCTTCTTTCGTGTTGACGGAAAGGCCACCCACACCGAGAGCATCTGCCGTGGTGTTCGTTGCCGCGACGTCGTATTGGAAACGATCGAGCTCTTTGTTGTTTTTCAGACCTACTTGGATTTCAAGCTTATCGCCTTCTCCAGCGAGAAGCTTGCGTCCGTTGTATTCGGTCGATTTTGCAATCCGGTCAATTTCAGAACCGAGTTGCTTCACTTCTTTGTTGATGAATCCCCGTTCGGTATCACCGATGGTGTCCGAAGAAGCTTGGATGGAAAGTTCGCGGAAACGAGTCAGGATGTTCCCTGTTTCGTTCATCGCACCTTCTGCCGTTTGGATCATCGAGATCCCGTCGTTTGCGTTGCGCATGTCCTGGTTTAAAGAACGAATGTGCGACTTCATTTTTTCAGAGATCGCGAGTCCAGCGGCATCGTCTGCAGCTCTAACAATCCGGGAACCGGAAGACAAATGCTCTAAGCTTGCTTTTTGTGCGCCGGAGTTAATCCCTAAAGAACGCTGAGCTGCTAACGACTGAATATTAGTATTAATACGAAGACCCATACACCACACCCTTTTGCTTGATACGTACTGCTAAAGGCCGTGCTCTCCCCTTGGCAACCCGGCAGAAGATGGACCACTCCATCCCCCCCGTGAGCTACCCCCGGAAGAATCGCACCTTAGATTTTTTGCAGGAATATGCTGTACCCCTGCTTGACCGAGAGCCTCTGTGAAACCATTTCCACAATGATCTTTCCGTCAAAGAGCATTTCGGTCGGGTATAGTGGAACCTTTAGATAAATTTAGTCAGGTATTTAAAATGCGCTGCATCTAAAATGCGCTCTGCATTAGTTGCTCGATATTCTTCGCTTTTTACACCTTCAAGAAATTTTTTAAAAAAGCTGAGAGCCTTCTTTATTGGTCCAAATTCGTTTTTAAAAAACTATTTCAGTCCATTATTTTCAGAAATTCGCAGCTTCACTGACCGGAAAGGGTATCCGCCGCCGAGTAAGGGTCAATTTCCCGTCGCAAAAGCTGCTCGAGCAGCTCTTTTCCAGAACGTGTCTCAAATGCACCGTCTAAACTTCGCTCTAATCGCTCTACTAAGATGTCGAGAACTTCTTCTTTCAGAAACCGGCGACCTTTTTCATCTCGATTTCCCGTTTTGCCGAGCCAGGCTTGATGCTCCCCGATCGAATCCAGGAGTTCGACCATACCGACCCCGCGCGTGGCTTCCGTCTTCTTAACCGGAACCATCCAGCTTTTCTCATCGTGGTCGTTCAGTCCGACCATCGTGATGATCTCCTTCACGAGTTTATCCGCCTCAGGTCGATCACTCTTATTTACGGCAAAGATGTCTGCGATCTCCATGAGACCGGCTTTCATAACTTGGATCGAGTCACCACTTTCGGGAACGAGAGCCACCACGACGGTTTGAGCGAGCTTCAAGACATCTAGCTCCGTCTGGCCGACCCCCGCCGTTTCCACCAAAATCACATCGAATCCCGCGGAGTCGAGAAGCAGCACCACTTCCTTCGTCGCATGGGATAAGCCGCCATGCTTTCCGCGAGTTCCGAGTGAGCGAATGAAGACGCCCTCGTCGTGGGTATGCCTCTGCATCCGGATGCGATCCCCGAGGATCGCTCCCCCCGTAAAGGGAGAAGAAGGATCGACCGCGACGATTGCGACTCGCTTTCCTCTTTTCCTCAACTCGATGGCAAACTGATCGACCATCGTGGACTTTCCGGCGCCGGGAGGACCGGTGATTCCCCAGATCTGAGCCTTGCCCGAAAGGGCATAGATTCTTCTCATCACTTCATGGAGATCCGGATCCCGGTTCTCAACTTTAGAGATGAGCCTCGCCAGCGCCAATCTTTTGCCGGCGCGCATATCAGTGATCAAAGCCTCGACCCGTGCGTAATTCGGAGCAGTCATGGATCTTTCGTATCACAAGGCGAAGGGTCGGCAATCTCTACCCTCTCGCTCGCATCGTTTCGCACCGAATAGAAAAAAGCATGGATGCAACTCAACAAGCTTTTATTCGGCGTTTAAGAAATCAATGGAGCAATGTCCTCCTCTTCGGAAGCATGATCTTGCTTACCAGCGCAGGTCTCGCGGCGGGTGCAGCCCTCGGGGTTACCTTTGCGGGAAGGCTTCCAGCGGTATTCCCCGCGTTCAAACTCGCCTTCGTCTTGGTGGGAATTCTAGGCGGATTTTCAGGCGGCGTTTTCCTCAGCCTGCTGGTCAGTCCATTCACGCTTCGTCATGCGTTTTTCGCCCGCGCCATCGGAGAATGGAACGGAGTATCGCTTTACGCAGCCGCAGACTCCGATTTACCGGGTAAGCTGCCGAACGTCTTCGTCTCCGGATTTTCATTCGGACGCGGAATTTTTCGCCCCGTTATCTTCGCTTCGGAAGGCGCGTTAAAACTACTCGCCCCGTCCGCTCTGGAAGCGGTTTTTGCTCATGAGCTTTCCCATCTGAATCAAAACCACCTTTTAAAACGCATGCTCCGGGCCATTGGTACTTTTATTGTCGCGTCCGTTCTGACTGCGGCGACGCTGATTGGAATGCACTGGAGTGGTTACGCAAATCTGGGTGGCGCATTCTCACTCGTTGCGGGAATCATTCCTGCCTTACTCACTTGGATGACCATGCGGCAGCTCCTCTGGGACCAAGAATTTGAAGCCGATGAAACAGCGATGAAAATTTTTCAAATCAAAGCCACCTCTCTTTTAGAAGCACTCACCACGCTTCAGGCCGCCATCGAACGAAGCACCGGCAGTAAGGCGCATCCCCTCGTGAGTGAGAGAATTTTACGACTGGAACAATTAGCCAAGGTGAAAAAATTACCTACTGTCGAATTGCAGGCGGCCTAATGCGGAATCGGCAACACTTACCCAGTTATTTTTTGGCTTAATGGCGATAGTCTAGAGAATGAGACCGGAGAAAATCCATGCGTTGGAACTGCCCTCACTGTGAATCGCTTGTCACCGCTGGAATTGATTTTGAAAATATTCAGCGTGCTTACGTCCGTTGCGGAAAATGCAAAGGGATGGCCCTCATCCATCGCAGCGCCGCGCTTGCCGGGTATGTGAAAGCACGCCGACTCGAAGATGAAGCTCAGCTCGAAGCAGAACTGGCGCAGCGAGAATTGAAAACTCGCGAAGCCGAATGGAAAAAAGCTCAGGACCGTTCTGCTCGCGAACTCGCACTCGCAGAAGCCGCATCGAATGAAGCGCGGTTAAAAAATGAGGCCGCGATCGCTCATGCGACTTTGGAGTTAGCCGCCAGGTCATCGCGGTCTGACGTGGAAAAAAGGCAGCCTCCCGAATTTCAGAATGTAGCCCCGGCCTATCCGACAGACCAGCACGCCCCCCCGGCTCCGAACGAACGCATGATCCAGGCAAAGCTGAGTGAAACTGCCGCTTCCTCTCTCGATGGATGGACGCTCGGAGTAAACCAGGCCCTCGCGGAACCACCTCGCACTCCCCCCGCTTTTCTCTTGCGAGCAAATGAGCACGAATCCGTACCGTTTAGGACCGACGCACCGGAAGTTACGCCCCCGCCCCGTAAGCGATTCTCTGCCGGAATCGCGATTTGGGTCGCGGCCGCACTGGCTGTCACGTCTGGAGTGTATCTCCTCACGGAAGCTCGAAAAGCTTTAGAAACCCCTTCGGCTATTTCTTCGCGCTAGGGTCGAATTTAAATTGGATCATCGAGTGTATTCCTGGCTGAAACTTTTTCCAGAAACCATCCGCGAGCTTGGGATTTGCTGATGGAAGCTCCAAAGTAATCGTGGGTATCCCCTGCTCGATGCCGGCGAAATTTCCGAGCGACCCTGGAAAATACCCGGTCGACTTCGCGCGGAGTCGACTTCGGAGCTGATAACACGCGTGAACGTATTCTTTCGGAAAGCGATCCAGCGTGAGGCTATTGGGTCCGTCGTAGTCCGTGACATTCAGTGGCGCATGGATCGAAAGAATTTTCGCTGGCTTGAATCGTTCGATCAGCTCTACTTGGAATTTAGTTTCCGACTCAGATGCCGGCTCCTGGCCGGGAAAGCGCCGGGGATTTTTTCCTAATCGGGTCGTCCATTCTTTCAGCGCTTTTTCCCGCCACAGTGGCGTATCGAAATTACGATTCACATCCACGCCGCGGGCATTCATGCGAGTGGGTGGGTGTTTGAAAAATCCGTCTGGATTTACCAACGGCGCGATGATGACGTGGGCATCCTTTAAATCGAGCTCTCGCTCGCGAATGTAATGCGCAATTTTAAACCCGAGGTAGAGAGGAGTGATTTCGTCCGGATGGACCATGGAGAGGATTAGGGTCTTATTCAAACTCGATGGTTGGCCGAACTCGGCATAAATCAACGGACGGCCTTCTTCAGAAAGACTTTCTGATTTCCAATGGATGCCTTCGCAGGTTTTTAAACCGCGCCACTGATACTTTTCGATTCCTGATTGCAGCGATTTGCACAGTTGCGTGATTTCGTAAGCAGATGCGCTGGTGACTTCCTGAACCTGGGGGGTGGCCGATGCGCGAGGAAGTGGGACGCCATTCGATTCCGGCACGTTTGCCGCGCGGGGAGAACAAGCGAACAAGGAGAAACCCGCAAAGAGAACGAAAGCGGTTCTCATGGGATAATGTTTCCAGCGCGCGCTCGACGGTGAGTCAGCCACCATTTCGTTCCTACTACGACGGCAACTCCGAAAATAATGAAAAGAATTCCGTGTTCAATTTTTTTGATCCACCGAACCACGACGTCGAGTTCATCTCCGAAGTGAAAGACCGCGCCGATAATGAGCGGCACACTGACCATCGCCGCGAGGCCGTCCATAATAAAAAAACGCCAGAACGGGACGTGCAAGAAACCAGATGTGAAATAAATAGGGGCGCGAAGCCCGGGCATGAACCGACCTGCGAACAGCAGTCGCTTTGCGCCCTTTCGATTCAGACGCGTCGATGCCATTTGGATACGCTCTTCGGGTAAGAGCTTTTGGAAAAATGACTTTTTCATCAGGCGACGACCGTATTTGTGGCCCAGATACCACATGATCGAATCACCCGCCATAACCCCTGCAAATCCTACGGCGATCATCACCCAAAGATCGACCACTCCGTAATACGCAAGCAAGCCGGCTGCGAAAAGCGCAACGTCTTCCGGAATAGGAACTCCGAATCCGCAAAGCAGAAGAATTCCGAATACCAAAAGATAAGGCGTCGGACCGTAGAAGTTCAGAAGGAAGTCGACCAATAGATCCATGGGGTTTTGCGAGGTTACCGAACAGGAGTCTTTTTCTCAAGGGGATGAGCTCCTCGGTATTCGTCGACCAGAGTTCCGAGGTCGATGTGCGTGTAGCGCTGGGTCGTAGAAAGCTGGGCATGGCCCAGTAGCTGCTGAATTCCTCGCAAATCTGCACCTGCCATGAGCAAGTGGGTCGCAAAACTATGACGCAAACCATGTGGGGAAATCGATCGACTAGCTGCGATGCGAATCAAATGTTTTGCGAGAATACGAGCCACGCTACGGGAGGTGAGGCGCGTTCCTCGGTAGTTTACAAACAGTGGTTCGTGCGTCTTACCCTCGCGGTCGCTGAGCATCGCTTCCAATGCGCGAATGGCGGACGTTCCGATCGGAACGTTTCTCTCTTTCGACCCTTTTCCAAGAACACTCACCCAACCACTCGAGAAATTGACTCCCCCGACATCCAAACCCACCGCCTCACTCACCCGAAGACCCGCTCCATAAATGAGTTCAAAAATCGCCTTGTCGCGGCGGCCGAGCTGAGTGGAGACATCGGGTGCGCCGATGAGTTCCGAGACCTCTTCTATTTTTAGAAACTCCGGCAACGATCGATTCTGTTTCGGAGAAGGAACGAGAGCGCCGATATTCCGCGTGAGCCATTTTTCATTCCGCCCGAATTTCAGAAAGCCGCGAACGACGGACAGTTTTCTGCAGAGCGAACTGCGTTCGTGCGACTCCGTCTTCCGCGCCAGATAGCTCCGAATGTGTTGGGGCTTCAGTCCGGCGTCCAAATCGTCCACCGTGCCGAAGCCTGCTTCTTCCATCACACATTGCCATTCTGACAAATCAGACCGGTAGGCGCGCAACGTGTGATTCGCCAATTTCCTTTGAATTTCAAGCACTTCTAAATAATGTGCAATCGCTTCCGCGAGGTTCGCAGGTTTCATCTTTCTCTATGCTATACGGAGTCACGGATAAACGGAGACCCAAGTGATGGCATTACGAAAAATTCATATCGTCGGCGCTGGTTTAGCGGGAAGCGAAGCCGCTTGGTTTCTTGCCCGCCATGCAGAAACTGCAGACCTTGAGATTCATCTCCACGAGATGCGCCCGAAGAAGATGACCGAAGCGCACCACACCGACCGATGCGCAGAACTCGTCTGCTCAAACTCTTTCAAGACGACGAACCCGCTCTCCGCTCCCGGCATGATGAAAGCGGAGATGAAAGCGATGGGATCCCTGGCATTAGAGGGTTCCGAGGTGGCGAAAGTTCCTGCCGGAGAAGCGCTCGCGGTCGACCGCGACGTTTTCGCAAAATACGTCACTGAAAAACTTGCGTCTCATCCGCGTATTTTTCGCCATTCCGAAGAAGTCACCGAACCCTTCGCGGATGGAATCACCCTCTTCGCTACGGGTCCCCTCACCTCGGAACCCCTCACTCAGTGGCTGATCAAAGCCACCGCGGCTAGTGCGCCCGAAGGGCAGGAAGGCAAAGACCTTTATTTCTACGACGCGATCGCCCCGATCGTGGACGCCTCATCCCTCGACCATGAAAGTATTTTTCTGGCGAACCGCTACGACAAGGGCGGCGAGGAAGCTTACTTAAATTGTCCACTCACCGAAGAAGAATACGAAGCGTTCTTAAATGCGCTGATCGCGGGTGAGAAAGTCCCGCCGAAAAATTTCGAAAAAGAAATTCTTTTCCAAGGGTGCCAACCGATCGAATCCATCGCAGCTACGGGCCGAGAGACGCTCCGATTCGGACCGATGAAGCCCGTCGGCCTCACCGATCCGCGGACAGGACGACGCCCTTACGCTTGCGTCCAACTCCGCGCTGAAAACGCCTCGAAAACGGCGTATAATTTGGTCGGGTTCCAGACAAAATTAAAATACGGTGAGCAGGCGAAAATCTTCCGCATGATTCCCGCGCTGAAAAATGCCGAATTCCTCCGACTAGGGTCGATCCACCGAAACACCTACGTTTGTGGACCACGGGTTTTGAGGGCAGATCTTTCGCTCAGAGGTCATCCGAAAGTCTACCTCGCTGGACAAATCACCGGGGTCGAAGGCTACCTGGAGAGCGCCGCATGCGGACTCATGGCAGCAAATTTCATCTACGAGCGCCTCCTCGGAAGACCACTGGATGTCCCACCACCGAATACCGCGATGGGAGCACTTCTGCGCTACATCACGGGTTCTGACCCCGCTACCTACCAACCCATCAATGCCTGCTTCGCCATTTACGACCCGGCGGTTTTCGAAGGCGCTGCGGGACTTCGCAAAGATGATTTACGAAAATTGATGGCCGAACAGTCGATTGAGAATTTTGGAAAGTGGTGGGAACCAAGGCCGGCTGCGGTTGAAAGTTCGAACGCAAACCCATCTTAGAGAAGGAGCCTAAGGGATGAAGATGCGGGAAAGCACTTTAGGATCCATGCTGGTCGCGCTATCAGCGATGCTTTGGGCGACGGACGCGTTAGTGCGCTATCCGATGGTCTCCCATGGGATCGATCCGGTCATCACCGTATTTTTCGATCATGCGATCGGGGTGGCGCTTCTCACGCCGTATTTACTTCGGAAATTCGGTCGCGCGACTTTTCAGTTAACGCGTCCCCAGTGGTGCGGACTTTTTTCCATCGGCGCCGGAGCTTCCGCAGTTGCAACCGTTCTATTCACCACGAGCTTTCGTTACGTAAATCCTTCTGTTTCGATTCTTCTCCAAAAGCTCCAGCCGGTTTTCGTAATTCTACTTGCGACAACATTCCTCGGAGAACGCCCGCGAAAATCGTTTTTTATTTGGGGTCCGCTGGCGCTATTCGCAGGGCTGCTGATTAGTTTTCCGAGTTTGGATTTTAGCTTTCTCGGAAATGGAAGTCTCGCTTCCCGCGGGAGTCTTTTCGCTCTCGGAGCTGCCGCCATCTGGGCACTCGCCACCGTGATCGGAAAAGTCATGCTGGCAGAAGTTCCTCCGCTCATCGTGACTTACTGGAGATTCGTGTTCGGACTTCTCGCGCTCGGGGCGCTCGTTGCATTCCGCGGAACATCCATCGGCGATTCATTCGCTCCGTTGTATGAGCCGAAAATGCTCAGATCTTTTCTCTATGTTGCGCTGGTTCCGGGTTTACTCGCGATGATCCTTTATTACCAAGGCATGGTCCGAGCTCCCGCGACTACGACGACGATCATGGAACTTCTCTTTCCGATCACCGCAGTTTTACTGAATACGGTATTTCTTTCGACACCCCTACTCCCACTCCAAGGCGCAGCCGCACTGATCCTGCTCTTCGCGATCACTCAGATTTCGTTGGCCCCTGCGGGCGAGATGTCGCATGCGAGCGAGGAATCGAAACTTCCTCAAGTGTAATCAGGTAATCACCATTCTTTAAGCGGGTATTCCGATTCACTTTAAAGCGCGTTCCAGCGGGAAAGAGCACTTCTTGCTCGGACTCTCCGCCGACCATGCTAATATCGTTTCCGGTGCATCAACAGCGAAGTGGAAGCCTCGGTACTCAAGGCTTCCACCCGTTTCCAACCTCACTTGAGCAGCAACTGCAGAGTCTGCCGCGATAAGGACATCGAAAAACACGGATAGATTTTTCTGTCTTCCCAATCAAAAAAGCAGTCGCGTATCAATTATTGAACATGAGTTGCTTGTTCCAGTATTAGTGAATCGATTATTGTGGATCGATTGGAGACGTGCAGCTCCACTCAACGTCTTCGTAGATACCAAAAGAAACCGTGGCAGTGTAATTCGGAGTAAGAAGACCAGGAGTGCCCACGCTAGGATCTTTCACGATACTCATGGAGAAAACTTCGTCAGCCAAACCCTGACCGTGAAAGGACACAGCATCGGAAAGTTCTGTCCGCAATACAGTCGCAGAGATCAAATGGATTTTTTCCCCGGGATTGCGGGCATTTGTCGATAAAACACTAGCTAGATAGGTATCTGAATTTTCGGTCATTGAAACAGTGAGCACTGCATCTGCCAATTGGGCATATGAATCGGACCCGCCGGCCGGATGACAGACGTATAGAATAGGATCTTCAGCGGCAAAGGTTGATGCGGAAACAAGCGCCAAAAACATTACAAGATAACGATTGGATAACTTCATAAGATCTCCTTAGATTGATTTCAGACAGCCGTAGCGCATCAAGTCATCAAAGATCAAGCAAAAGCATGCGGCGAGTCATGACCGGCCGTTTATTTCAGTCTCCGGACCATGACATCCATGGGAGTTCCGTCATCGTAGTACTTTTGGACGGTGTGTTGGATCTGGAAGACGTTATGGAGGTAGAAGGCGGTCGCTTGGATGTTTGCTTGGGGGACATTCACGACTACCCCGATGCAATCTCGCTCAGAAGCTTCCTTCACCACCGACTCTACCAGGCTGTATTCGACTTTCTCGTCCCGAAAATTCTTACCCACCGCAAGGTCTAAAATCTCGGCATACCGGCTGTCTTGGTCTTGTTTCAGCTTCCAAACCACCGTGCCCAAAACTTGATCGGGTTTACCCGTTTCCGTTGCGACTCGAACAAAAAAGGAAGGGTTATCGCCTTGTCCTTCCAGTAGCCACTTCACTTGGGAAAGGGGTACTGCGCTCTTTCCGAAACACTCGACGTTCACTTGCCGGAGCTGATCGAGGTCTAGGGCGCGGGCAGGGCGGACAGAGTATTGGATCGCTGAATTTTCAGTGCTCATGGAAGTTTTATACTCCGACTTCCCTCACTTTCCATTCGGCTTTTCGGCTTTCCTTTCAGATTACCGCCCCCTAGACTAAAAATTAAACATGAGCCCATTTCGACGACGCGTCCTCTTTATCAATCGCCCCTTCCAAATCCGATTCGCGATTTACGTCTGTTCCTGGTTATTCGTCCTCAGCATCATCTACCCGATGCTCGTCTCCCAACTTTATGAGTGGTTTTTTCGCTACTTAGCGGGCGATCCGAATGGGCCGATGATTGCGGCCCTTCAGAAATCACGGCATGACATGCTTTTCTGGCTGACCCTCATGCAGGTCTGCTTCATGCTGATGACTTTTTTGATGAGTCTCTTCATGAGCCACCGAATCGCCGGGCCCCTCTATAAACTGAGTAAAACGTTGAACCAGTTTCGAAACGGAAGTTTGGCTCGAGTGGGCTTTCGAAAGAACGATTATTTTCAAGAAGTCGCCGGAGATTATAATTTGATGATCGATTCCGTCGCAGACCAAATCGATGCGTCGAAGGTACATCTCGAACGGGCATTAGCTTCCACCGAAAATGAAACCACTCGAAAAGAAATCGACGGCGCTCTGAAAGCCCTCGGCTATTTCAAGCGGTAAGGTTTCCATGAAGTCTGAATTTCGCTTTCGACCCCACCACTTTCTCTGCACCATCGGGTTCGAAGGAAAGGGATACAGCGAAGCGTTTGTGGAAAATTATGCGGAAATCGCAAGGACCCTACGCAACACTCCAGAGGGCGATGAGACCATCATCGAAGTCACGTCCGGGACCGACTCCGTCTGCCTCCCTTGTCCAAATCGCCGGGGCGCTGCTTGTGAATCGGAATCTAAGATTCGTCTGCTCGATGAGGCTCATGCCCACGTGCTCGGTCTGAAAATTGGGGATCGTCTCACTTGGGGCGAAGCAAAGAAAAGGATCAGGTCACTCATGTCGCTAGAGAAATTTGATGTCGTCTGTGCGCCCTGCGCTTGGAAAAAAGCAGGGCTCTGCGAAAAAGCCCTCCTTAAATTAAAAAAAAGCGGCCAGGTACCTCCTTTGGCACTGTTGCTGATTCTAGCGCTCTTCCCGATGACCGTCCGGGCGAATCCGTTCACGGAAATTGAAGCGAGACGGGCAGCCCTTCGAAAAACGATCGTCGGAAAAACGAAGGCACCCCCGGCCGCGAAAGCGCTCAAAAAAGCGGAAGATGCGCTGGAAAATGAAGAATTTGAAGAAGCCATCAAAGCAGCGAGTTCCGCGGAAAAAGACGCAGAATTCGCTGATCATGCATTCGCATTGAAAGGTGCCGCATCTCTGCAATCGGCAGAAGTTGCCATATCAGATTCAGAATGGGCAAAAGCGGAATCCGATGCAAACCGGGGGATCTCGGCCTGGACCCGAGTGAACGAAAGTTTTCTGTACTCACCCTGGAATTCGGGCTCCGCCCGGGAGATCGGGCGCGCTGAACTCGACTCCGCACTCGCAAAAGCGAAACGAAAATCGGGTGCTTCAGCGGTGAAACTTTTTGAAAAAGCTTTTCAACGCCTCACTTTAGAAAACGGAACGGGACTCATCCGTCCGATGCACCTCGAAGCTTACGCAGACCTCTGTCTTCATAAGAAGACCGAACTTTGCGTTGCATGGCTCACCAAGTTCGCAAACCAGTATTCTAAAAACAGTTCCGAGTCGAAAACGATCGGTAAAAAATTTCCCCAGATCATCGAGGCCGGAAAACCCACTTTCGCGAATTCGAAAATCACGATCGGCTACAAACAAAAAGATGCGGACGAGGTGGCCTTCGACGCCGTTTTTCCGCTCATTGTCGAAGAAAATTACGGCAAGGCCATCGATGAGTTCCAGAAATTTTTAAATGAATTTCCCCGTTCGACCCATCGATTTCGGGCACGTTACTGGTTAGCTTTTAGCTTAGAGAAAAAGAAATCGTCTGGAGATGCAAAGCCTCACTACGAACAGTTGGTTCGGGAAACGCCGCTCACCCTCTACGGACTCCTGGCGATGCAAGCATTGCAACAGGATCCCGCAGGGAGATTCAAAGGGAGTGCCTCCCTTCTGATAGAGCACGACTCCGCACAAACTCCGATCGAGGCCGCCCGTCTTTACCGCGTTCGGAAGCTTTTGGCCGCGAATGCGGATCGATTCGCGGCGATGGATATGCGCGCTCTCAGAGCGCGTGATACGGCTCCCGGAGCTTACCTCCTCTGGCTCGCAAGTCTCGCCTCCAGTGCGGGTTCACACTTGGCTACCTTTTCGATTCTCTCGGATCTGATCGCGAGAATGGATGAAAGTGTCTACACGGCGGCCGGGCTTGACCTGGTTTTCCCCGTCGTAGAGTGGCCGATGATCGAGAGGCTCTCTCAAGCAGCGGGAGTGGATCCCTACCTCGCCCTTTCGCTCATCAAACAAGAGAGCGCTTTTGACCGTGAAGCAGGTTCTACCGTCGGAGCAACCGGCTACATGCAACTGATGCCGTTCACTGCTTCGGACGTCGAGCCGGACGTGGAACGGCGAGAACTCCTCGATCCGGAAATCAATATTCGCATCGGAACGAAATATTTAAAAAAGCTCCTCGAACGCTTCAAAGGCAATGTTGCCCTTGCGCTGTCTGGCTATAATGCAGGCCCTTCCGCAACCGATCGATGGGTTAGGGAAGGGCGCGCTTCTAAGTCGTTTCTCGAATATGTGGAACAGATTCCGTATAAAGAGACGCGCGATTACGTCGGGACGATTTACCGAAACTACGTGTGGTACCGATTCCGACTTACCGGTGAACGCATTACAGGAACGGAAGCATTCTGGCCGACGGGTGTGAAACAGAGCGCATCAGCAGCCAACGCGCCGGCAAGTCCGGTACCTAGCCCGACCCCGAGTTTCACACCCCCACCCTCTGATTGAGATAAGGCCTCTACTCAAACTCATTCGATTTGAGTACGGAGAGAACCGTAAAGATCCTAAAGATTTTCTCCACTTTCTCCGATGAGGGCAAAGTGAAGTGTGTTTTTACCCTGCCGCGTAAAACTTCCCGCCCGATCTTCCTCGGGCTGTGGATTTTCGCGCTCCCACTTGTCCAAGGATGCAGCGTCCGGATTTTGGGAGTTTCATCCTTTCCGTCGACTGAGTTCCAACCCGGTCTGGGTCCTTCCGGTCCAAAACGCTTTGTCGACACCTCCACTTTCTTACCGGGGTCAGAAGCCTCGTATGCTTTCACTCCGGGAATTGAATTTTCTGCGCAAGGGGGCCGTCTGGCTTCGGTAGCCCAATCCGACTTCGACGCCTCCACATTCACCGGCAGTGGCAACGGCGCAAGCTTCAGCGCCGGCAGCGCTCGACTCAGCTCCACGAGCGCTTGTGATGGAACAAATCTGAATTGTTCAGCACTCGATCCGTCCTGGACGCCCGGCTACACGAGTGATCCTGCAACGAACCACCTTCTGGCGTACTATCCCCTCGATACCGATGGCCGAGATCTGACCGGAAATGCTCCGCTCGTGAACCTGGGAGGAACTCCGACTTTTACCCAACTCGGAAAAGTAGGGTCTCACGCAATGAGCGTTCTAAATGGTTCCGCGCTCGTTGCGAGTGATCCCAGTAAAGTAGCCCCCACCTCGACCCTCAGTCTTTCACTCTGGTTCAAAACCACTCACACCACTCAAAACGCCGGTCTCCTCGGGAAGTGGATCAGCGGCGGCGGCGGTAGTACCGAAAATTCATTTGTACTCTATACAGGAGCGGATTCCGGCTCAAACCAAGTGGGCATAGTTCTCGCCGAGTCCAGTGCTCAATATAAAGTCTTGAACTCAAACAACAGCCGCTACCAAGCTGATATCTGGAATCACGTCGTGGCGACCGCCGACGGTTCTTTCATACACCTTTATCTGAATGGCAAAGAAGTGGGTTCTCCCGTGGCATACGATGGGACGATCTATCCGGCGAACCTCCCCCTGGTGCTTGGTCGACTCCGCACCGGCGACCCCACTTATTCATTTGATGGGGACCTCGACGAAGTCGCGGTCTGGGATTCTGCGCTTTCATCCACGGAGATCCGCTTGATCTATGACCGTCAAGCGCCGAAATTCTCCGGCACCTATACTTCTCGGGTCATCGATTCAGGCAATCCCGTGGACTACGAAAGTTTCCGCTGGAATACGAGTTTTCCTTTTGGAAAAGAAATTTCAAACGGGCACGAAACCTCCACTGATTATCCATCACTTTCTTCTGACTCCACCGTATCGAATGGGCTGATGGGGCTATGGCACTTTAACGAGACCACACTCGGGTCGGTGAATGGAGCGGATTTTAAAGATAGCGTGGGTGGTGGAAATGGTTACACATTAAATTCTCTGGAAAAAAACCTTCCGGGAAAACTAGGAAATGCCATCGGTTCCCATGCTGCGAATGCGGGGGCGAGATTACCCGTGGACCTGTCGGGGACGAAAACCGTAACCCTCGCCGCATGGGTAAATTTTGAACCCAGCCCGAGTTCCGTTGTACCCATGATTTTCGAATATACGGCGAATTTCAACTCTGGAAATGGCATGTACATTAGTCCGAAGGACTGCCAAGGAAGCGACTATCCTTGCTCGTTTACTATTGCTACCCACGACCTTTCGCAAGGATACAGAGTGATGCACGCCAACGCGCTCCCTTTTGGTTGGCATCATGTCGTGGTGACCATAGATCGAACCACTGTGCCGAACGAGTTCCAGCTCTTCGTCGATGGAGTTCCCCAAACACTCCATCTTTCTTCCATTTATGGAATCGACAGCACCGCTTATTTTGCAAACGATTCTCTCTACCTCTTCGGCCGCCAGGGCTGCGGAGGATGTATGATGAATGGCTCCTTAGACGAACTCGGCGTTTGGAACCGAAGACTCACTTCTCAAGAAGTCACTGACCTTTATCATCGCGGAAGTGCAAAGGTGAATTTCCAAATCCGCAGCTGCACGAGCGCAGACTGCTCAAATCCAGCCGATTCCCATTGGTCAGATTGGCGAGGACCAGACGGCACGCGCGCGACTGTTTTTAGTGAAATGAATAACCGGTCGACTCCGAATGACTTCTCGAGCGAGCTGCTTGCTAGCGCGCCAAACTTCCTATTTTCAACATTCACCGCTCCTCCGAATGCTTCCCGTTTTTTCCAATACCGATCTGTTCTTTCGTCAGAAATCGACCCAGCCCAGTTCGGACCCGAATTAAATTCCGTTACCGTCGGCCCGCCCCACCGTTATGCCGGCCTTCCGACCTTGAAACGCGTGGCTCCGCTCGCATACGGAAGTTTGAATGGTTTTTCGGAATCCTTAGGCACGGCAGGTTGCGCAGGTGGGGTCCACTACACGCTCTCGAAAGATGGAACCCTCTGGTATTATTTTACCGCGGGACAATGGACGTTGTCCGATGGATCCTTTAGGCATGCCAGCGATGCAGCCACGTTGAATTCAAATCTTTCCACTTTCGATTCGATCACCGGTGGAAAAACCCTCTACTGGCAGGCCACCCTGAAGTCGAATGGGCTGCAAAATTGCGAATTATCCACGGTCTCCATCAGCGGAACACCCTGAGTTGACATCGATGCAGGAAAAACGGATGGATAGCTCGAGATGAAATCTTTTCCCACTTGGTGCTTAAACCTCACACTTCCCTTATTCGTCAGCCGCCTCTTTTTGGGGGACGCTTACGGAAATGACCTTCCGATTGAAATTTTGCATGGAGTTGGAAATTATCAAGTCGTCAATCGGGACTGCCTGGAAGTCGTCAGCGGTACGGTGGTCCACGCTCTACGCGAATTCCTACTAGATGGAGTTCCAAATCTACTCGTAGTCGATGTCGATTCATTGAAAACAAGGGTCGCCCTCCCTTCCAGCCTAGAGTGCGGAAACACCGAATACTCAGAGCGAGAACGACACTCTCGATTTGAAAAAGCGCTAAATGATTCTACCTCTGCGCCCTTTCCCCTGGCAAACGACGGAGTGACCCATTCTTCTAAAAACGAGCTCGGCATTTTCCTCACCGCGGATCTCTGCCCCGCGGTACTCGAAAAATTTGAAACGCGTTTCTTCGATGCGCTTCGGTCAATCACTCGACAGTCCGGAATTCCGACACCGGTTGCGCTTGCGGTGAGTGGGAAGTGGATTCGTGAACATTCGGCGGATTTCGAAGAGGTGCGAAAGCTTATCGCGAGAAAAGAAATCGACGTCACTTGGATGAATCACTCTAATTCTCACCCCTTCCATGCGCACGCGCCACTCAACGCAAACTTTCTGCTTTCTCCCGGTGTGAATCCAGAATTGGAACTGATCGGAGCGGAAATCGAACTTCTGAGGAGGGCCGAGGTGCCTTCCGTCTTTTTTCGTTTTCCGGGCCTCATATCGAGCGGATTATGGATGGAAAAGCTCAGGAATCATTCGCTGATCGCGATCGGGAGCGACGCTTGGCTTGCCGAAGGCCAGACTCCTCACTCCGGAAGCATCATCCTCGTTCACGCCAACGGCAATGAGCCCCTGGGTATCCACCGATTTCTGAAGAACTTAACCGAGATCGAAGCCCTTTCGCCTTTCTTGCCGTTAATGAATCTATTTTAAGGGTCGCCATGAAAAACTCGCCGCCGAAAACATCAACCCCATCCATCCGACCGCTTTCCGCTCAGGACTTGGATAAAATCGAACCCTGGTTAAATGCCAGTTCCACTTTCCGAGAATATGGAATCACTTTGGAGACTCTCCGTCCGGCGATTCTTGCGGCTATGATAGATCCTGCGAACGAACTCTTAGCCGCAGACACGGAAACGGCTTTTGACGAGAAATTTTTTTCCGGTTTCGCATGGTGTGTGAAAAAAGGTGGATTCGGCAGAAGCGCTTACCTCCGATTGATCGTGGTGGCACCGGGGGCGTATTCCAGCGGCGTCGGGAGTGCTCTGATGGCAGAACTCGAGCGCAGACACTGCCTTTCCGACAGATTGAAGGGCCCCGGACTATTTCTCCTTTGCACTCATACGAATACCGGAGCACAGAATTTCTACGCCAAGCTGGGGTATGCACGCGTGGGTGAAATTCCGAGCTACCTTCGTCCTGGCCTGAATGAAGTCATCTACTGGAAACCGTAATTCTACGACGTTAGTAGAATAATCTACTTCACGGCTCTTCAGGATTGACGGCGCGCATTATCTGTCGCTATAAGCCGCTCTATCACCGC
>JACMQW010000017.1 GCA_014376785.1 Oligoflexia bacterium | reverse complement strand
CGTGAAAGCAGTCGAAGCCAAGAAAATTTGGGATCCGACCTTAAGCTTCCAGCTGAACCGTGGCTTCAAAGTGGTTCAGGTCGTTTCGGATTACCTCCGGCACGATCCTGAAAGCCGCGGTTATGCAGCGATTATCGAATGCATTAATCCGGACGCGACTCCTCATGCGAAAGTTTGATCTTTCGCCTTTCTTCGTGTTCCTCATTCCGGTTTTCATCGGCTGCTCGCACATCGAGTCTAAATCGTTTGCTCAGGACAGTCGCCCACCGGCTGTCCTGAGCAGCTTCTTGGTCGCAACGGTCCAATACCCAATGGAGGGCGGCCTCTCCGCCCCCGCATTCATTCGGAAGGTTGAGTCCTTCGTGCGTGAAGCAAAAAATCGAAAGGCGAAGCTCGTGGTTTTCCCGGAGCTAATCGCGCTTGATTCGTGGCCGGTAGATTCGAAAGATCCCGAAGCGGTCATCGTTAGTAAGATTGCAGATCAGATCACGCCCGCATTCTTCCGGGCAATCGAACGCATGAGCCGAGAGTACGATCTCGCTATCCTAGCGGGATCCGCGCCTCGCCGAGTCGGAAGTAAATTACGAAATACCGCTTTGCTCGCAATGCCTGACGGGAAGAAGTTCACTCACGATAAAGTTTTTCTGACTGCGTGGGAGAGGAAGATGGGTTGGGAAGCCGGGAACGAGATCACACCCTTCGATGCTCCGTGGGGAAAAACAGTTTTGCTGATTTGTTACGATAGCGAATTTCCGGTGATGGCAGAGGCCTTAGCGCGAGCGAAACCTGAGGTGCTCCTCATTCCCTCGATGACAGAGACCGCCGCTGGCCTCCAGCGCGTCCGGTGGTCGGCCCAAGCGAGAGCCGTCGAGTTACACGCCTACGTGATCGTGAGCGGAACCGTCGGCAAGGTGGGCGGCGACTGGTTCCATTTTGGGCAAAACTCATTCATCACTCCGCGCGACCGCCTTTTTCCGGAATCGCCGATCGAAGGAGTTCTCGGAGCTCCCGGAATCGTCATGGGATCGATCGATATCGTGAGGCTGCGCAAGAGCCGCGAAGAGACGGAATTCTTTCCAGCCCGTGACCAACGGGGCCGCGAAGTGAAAGTGAACCCGACTTGGTGAGTTCGAGTTCCTCAAGACGGGTGCTTGCCCTCAACTACGGGAAAATTTAAAACTGGCAATGACAGACCCTTTGCTCGAATAAAAAAAGAGCCAGCGGGTAAAAACCCACTGGCTCTTCGATTTGAATTGTTTTCGATTTTTAATAGAGTGCGATGCTGGCTGAAGTGGGGGTCGCATTACCTGCGAAGACGCCGGGAATTCCCGCATAATTCGTCCCGATAGTGAGGACTCCCCCACTTAAAGTCGCGACGTTGTTAATGGTTCGATTCGAACTGTTGGGAAGAGTGATGCTCGAGCAACTCATCATAAACGATGAATACGTGATCCCGTTATTCGAGGTGCTTGCTCCTCCAACATTATAAGGGCTCGTTCCCCCACAAGCCGTATTAACCTGAGTCTGGACTCCGGCGCCCGCGGAAACCGGTTCGTAATCCCCAAGACGGGAAGAAGTAGCGGTGAATTGAATGTCTTGCACGCTTGAGGATCCAGAAATAAGTCCGCCCACGGTGTAAGTGCCCGCAACTCGGTACACAATTTTCGCGTTGCCACCACCGCAGGGAGTACCCGCATACCAATCTTGATAGAAGTCGAAATTGCTGCCCGCACTGAGAGTTAGGGTGACCCGTGAGTAGGTCGCACCGGTGATGGGCTCTGCTGCTGTCAGTTGGCAATTGCCCACCCAACTCTTCACGAGATCGGAGGCGGTAAACGTTCCGCCCGAGCTCGCGCTGGTTGCCGCGGTGTTAGACTTAAGGCATCCGGAAAAGGATAAAAGCATCGCGACCACAAAAAGGTTCCCAGATCTCATATTCATTGTACGCACTTTCATCATTGAAAAAGGTTTCGATTAAACTTCTTCTAACTCTAATGGAACGCTTAGCATTTTAAAAATTTATTTTAAGCAAAAGCTGAAGGATTCACCGACCGTTCTTTGACAATTGTTGATCAATCGGACCAAGTGAAAGTTTAGCCACGAATGCATCTTAACAAAACTACTTGCGAAGCAAAAGCCAAAGCCCGGCGAGCGAGAGAAACCATTATAAACTTATAGATGGCCTGAAAGTGGCCCCGCTTAACCTGATTTTCCTGGCCATAATGACCTCAAAAATTGCGTGAGTCCTTGAAATCTCATTCACCGGAGGAGAGCTGGCACACCCGCTGCTTTTCTCAGTACCAATCTCGCAAAGAAGCGAGCCAATCCTCCGCCGTCGCGATTACTCCAAAGAAAGCAAACGAATCCTGGTCTGAATACCAGTCCCGAGTTCAGGACGCAAAAAGGCACTGACAAAAGGCTACTGGTAAAAAGCTCCGGATAAAAACTACTGATCAGTGGTTTGATGAATCACGGCTGAACTCAATCAAAATAGGCTTCGGCCAGCTCAAACTCGGCATTGAGTTCCGCCACGATTTCTTCCTTCGGAAAAATGCGCGGACTTTCATAGATGAGAAGTGTCGCATCAGGAAAAAACTGTGCGGCTTTCAAAATAAGGTCAGCGGCTAAAAGCGCATAATCTTTTTCTGCTGGCTCCTCGAGCGAATCCTCAAACGATTCGTTCGTAATGTCTTCCGCAGCGCCTCGGGTAATAGACTGGTGAAATGCTCGGTTGAAAACTTTACAAAACCGTTCGGCATTTCCGAACACAGCACGGAAATCTTCCTCGGTCGGATCCTCCGATTCGGAGTCGAAAAAAGCATCGAGGACCCCCGGCTCTACTTCGAGCGTCCCTTCGATGATCCCATCTACGAACTCAGCGTCTTGGATAAAAGCAGGCACAGGAAAATTCATAAGACATCCTAACCTGAGCAGGCCCACTATCAAAGCTGAGCCTTTTTGCGGGTCGGAGCACGTCGATGGGCTTTGGTGCGATGGGGTTGTTCCCGCTAAAACCACCCAACCACCTGTCGATCGGGAAAAGGGGTCTCATTTTCGATTGAGAGCATTCACAGGCCCGACTATGCTCTGATTTCCGTCGATGAAATCCATTAGTAAGGAATTTATACTCTCTAATCCTCGAAAAATTTACCGCTCGGAGTGGCATGCCAGGCCCGCTCGAAATTGAATCATGAAAAAAACTCCACCTCCCGCACCCCCCGTAATGGGGTTCGATCGAAACCTTCTCCCTAAAGAGGGAGAGTCCTATTATTTTCCGAATCTGTTTGATGCCCCTGAATGCGACCAGCTTTTTACATTCCTTCAAACGGAAGTCCCGTGGGTTCAGGAACCGATTCGACTGTTTGGGAAGACCGTGATGCAGCCTCGCTTGACCGCACTCTGTGGAGACTACGGAGCGAGTTACCGGTATTCCGGAATCGAAATGATCGCATCACCATGGAACGATGCGCTCGAACAGATTCGCGACCGGCTCGAGTCTATTAGCAGAACTGAATTTAACGTCATTTTATTAAACCTATACCGAGACGAGAAAGATAGCATGGGATGGCACAGCGACGATGAGAAGGAACTCGGGATGGATCCGATCATCGCTTCGGTGAGTTTTGGTGCGACCAGGCGATTCCACTTTCGCCATCGCTCCGAAAAAAGTTTAAAAACTTTTATTGATCTTGAAAACGGAAGCTTGCTTCTCATGCGCGGCGCAACGCAAGCAGCTTGGCAACATTCTATCCCCAAAGAGACAAAGTCGCGCGGTCTGAGATTAAACCTCACATTTCGCACGTTAATTGCTCTGAAGCGCAGGACTCTCTGATGAGCGAATCTCAGGTGGCTCTTCTTTGCGATAACGATTTCCGAGCGACAGATAATCCCGCCCTCTCTGCGGCCGTAAACTCAGGTGAAAAATTTAGCGTGGTAGGTTTTGAGACACCATCCCTATCGCGCGCTTCCACTCGACGGCGGACGGTCTACGAAACCGCAAGAGATAGCTTTTTCCGCGCTTTGGAAAAAAACAGGATCGAGACGAAATTAATGGGTCATTCCCAGTCGCTCATCCGCGAACTGAAAGAGCTCGGCTTCAGAAAAGTCCTTGTCAACTCTTCAGTCGGAACCGAAGAAAACGCCACTCTTGAACTAGTCAGGCAGAATGGTCTGCAAGTAGAAGTTTTTGCCGCCGGAGATCTATTTGAAGAGAGTGACCTACCTTTTCGAGTCACAGAGACACCTTCGACTTTCACCCATTTCAGGAAATTAGTTGAACGCTCTGCAATTTCGGTACGGAAAGGTGTGACCGATTTAGGAGAAGAGTGGGTCGGAGAGGACGAAAGAGCAGCCCGCGATCGGTTTAAGGATTACACCTTCGATCAGCGCCACATCGATCACTACCTCGAAACTCGAAACGGACTTCTCTCCGAAACCGATTCATCGCGACTTTCGATCGATCTCGCCCGGGGTGTTCTTTCGGTGCGTTGGGTTTGGCATGAGATTCTCCGATATGAAACAGAGGTCGCGGAAAATAAATCGACCTACTGGTTGAGATTTGAGCTGCTCTGGAGGGAGTACTTCCGTTGGTGCGCACGCCAAGCAGGCGCAAATTTTTTCCTGAATGTTCAGAAGTCGATCTTTTTTGAGCCGTCTCTTGGAAAAATCCAAAAATGGAAAGAAGGACGCACGGAAAGCCGATTTGTGAATGCCTGCATGAATGAGCTGCGGGCGACCGGCTTCCTATCGAACCGAGGAAGACAGAATGCCGCGAGCTACTTTGCGAAAACACTCAAGCAGGACTGGCGAATCGGAGCTGCGTATTTTGAATCCGAATTAATTGATTACGATGTTTCATCAAACTGGGGGAACTGGAATTATCTCGCCGGCACCGGAAACGATCCGAGAGACCGTATTTTCAACCCAGAAGTTCAAGCTGAAATCTATGATCCGAGCGGTGAATATAGAAGGAAATGGGCAGACTCCGAATAGACACACAATAGATCTTCGCTCACTGCGGAAAGATGGAATGTCAGATCGCGGAATTTATGGGTAGACCTCATAAATTCCGCGATGCGAACGTGAGAATTTTGATAGAGTCCCCTTGATGGCAAAAGACCCACTCGAAGGAATGACTCTTGAAAAAATTCTCGAACGATTGGTTTCGCACTTCGGATGGAAAGAGCTCGGTCGAATCATCGACATCAAGTGCTTTAATATCGATCCGAGCATCAAGTCGAGTTTGACTTTTCTGCGTCGAAATCCTTGGGCAAGAGCGCACGTCGAAACGCTTTACCGTGAACTCGTGGCCGAATCAGGAAGCTAGAAAGCAGATTCTGACTCCCTCCAAAGTCGATGAACTTCATTCATCAAAAACTTCAGGCTGCCCGCTTTCCTGCAGTTCCTGAATCTTCCGAACAAGCTCTTCCCATTCGTCTCTTTCTTCCTGAGTCAGTTCGCGTTGCTGAACTAAGGTCGTGAGCTGGCGATTTCTTTTCATGAGTGGGGCAAGTTCGGCGTCAGACATCGTTAGTGGATACTGCTGAGAGCTGTAAGACGCAAGCGCCGCATTTCGGGACTGAACGTCACGACATGCGCGACGGGTACTCGAGAGTCTTGTTTGCAGCGAAGCGAGAAAACAAGAACACGGAGCGACGATCCCGACAGATTGATCATTTCTTCAAATTCAAAAGGCCGTAGCTTCTGCACAAACCGATCTTTGAAGTCTCGGGAATTATAGAGCCTGTACCGGAGGTCACTTTTTAGCCAAAAGCCAAAGGCCTGCCAGCGATAAAATAACTCCGACCCCTTTCGATGGGGTTAGGCTCTCCCGGTACGCAAAGAAACCGATTGGAATGAGAATGAGGGTGACGCCGATATTACACACGAGAGCGGCGAAACTAATTTTCCAGCCCGCGCGGTACGCCAATAGAAACCCAAGTTCTAAACCGACTAACGCAAACCCAAGCCCGTAGGAAGCCCATCCTACTTTCTCAATCCCCTTCCAACCAACGGAACCGTTTAACTTAGGGAAAAGAACAATGATGATCAGTGTAGTAATGAGTCCCACGAGATAAGATGCGGCGAGAGAAAAAAACGGTGGAGCGTCGGGCTGAATTTCTTTTTGGAAAAAGTGATACCCAACGTTCGATGCGACCGTGAGAACGAAAGAAAACCAATATAAATTCATAACTCTATTCCCTCTACTGAAGTTCTTTGAAAACGACATGAAAAGAATCTACTACTAAACTCTGAAAGAAACGTCTCGATCCTGAACTCACTTGCACGCTTCCCTAAAGTCCCCAAATTCTTTGAGCGAAAGTGAGAGTAGTTTCTTCTCGCGTAAGCCGCAAATTTTCGTGCCGCATTTTCTCTGCACATTGAAGCATTCCCTCATGGCTTGAAGTGGCAAGTTCGAGTTTCCGATGCTTTCCAAGCTTTAGATTTCCAGATT
>JACMQW010000016.1 GCA_014376785.1 Oligoflexia bacterium | reverse complement strand
TATTATCCAGGGTGAGGATCTGCGGAGGCGCAAGCACGGTTCCGTTGGTGTTTGTCTGAAGGAACTTCACGAGACCTTGGATCGATCCGACTTGGACGCTCGTGCCACCTGGGCCGGTGATCGTTTTTGCGCCACCCGAACGAAACCCGATGATGGCTCCGGTCGAAGCGAGAGGATTTGTGATGAAGTTTGCGAGGTCGGGGCTCGTGATCGCGCCTAAACCGCTCGAGGGGTTTAAGATGCTGGCCGAGAAGTCGAAGTTTTTATTCAATCCGATTTCCATGATGTAGACCTCGGAATAAACCTGGTCTCTCGGGATATCGAGGCGATTAATCACACGCTGGAGGGTTGTGTAATCATTCCCGGTGGCGGTGAGGACGAGAGAGTTCGTGGATTTGTCCGCCGCGACTTTGATGTTTCCTTCGAAGAGTGTGGATTGGACCGGGTTCACTCCCGTTCCGCCCGCACCGGCACTGGCCGGACGAGCCGGAGTGCTGCCGCTGGCGGCGAGGGTGTTCAGAGTGTTTGCGATTTGTTCCGCGTCGGCGAACTGGAGGTAAATCACGTGGATCTTACCGCCACCGAGCGCGGCCGGAAGTTTTTTATCGAGCTTCGTCACGAGTTCGCGTACCTGGGCCGCCCCTTTGGTGTTTGCGTGAATGATGAGGTTGTTTGTTCTTTCGTCGGCGATGATCGTGTTGATGATCCCACCTTCTTTGGTTTTCCGTGACGTGAATCCACTCCTTCCACCGCCACCACCGGGGAACCGAGGGTTACCGGCCGACGCGACCGAACTGCCAGGGATGAGTTGGTCGATGAGTTTTGAGAGTTCCACGGCGGAAGCAAACTTCACTTGGATGACTTCGATCCCGGCATCGTAGGATTCGACATCGAGAATATCTAATAATTTTGCGAGTTTCGAAATGTTCGAGCCGGTATCGGTCACGATAACCGTGTTAGTTTGCTCATAGGGAATAATCCGAGAGTTCGCCGGCATGAACGAACGAAAGTTCCGAGCGACTTCTTCTGCGGATAAGAATTTCAGGGAAAAGAGGCGAGTGATGAGGGCATCCGAGTCGGGAGCGTATTTTCCCGTGTAAGTGCGAAGTTGCTTATCGCGTGCGTCCCGCTGGCGAGCGATCCGAATAAACTTTCCGGAAGGGATGAGAGCGAACCCGTTCATGTCCAGCGCGGTTAAAAAGGCGCGCCAAGCATCCTTCACCGTCACCGGGCTGTTAGAAATAATGGTGATGCGGCCCTTCACATCTTTATCGAGAATGAAGTTTTGGCCCGTGAGCTTTCCGAGTGCTTTTGCGATGTCCATGATGTCGGCATCCGGAAAGTTAAAGTCCGTAACGACTTCGTTGGAGCCCGCGGAGCCTTCCGCATCCACGCGGAGGGCTTGGGTGTTTTTACCGGCGACAACGCCTGACTTCGATCCATCGATATCGACGGTTTGATCTTTACCGCTTCGTGAAACAACGCCGGAGGGTCCGCCACCATTTGCTTCATTGAAGGAACCGCCTCCGGAATCCACTCCGTCGTAATTGATTTCGTCTTCGTCGGCAAAGGCGGCGGGAGCTCCACCCGCAGGAGGAGCGTAGGGATTATTGAAGGATTTTCCACCGCGCTGAAAACCGTCCGCCGCGTAACCGTTCTCCACGAAGAGAAAGAGGAGTGCACTCATGGCGATCAAGAGGCTGAGTGAACCGAGGACCCGGACCCATCCAGAGTCGGTCATTTGATCAGCAGTCCGATCGGTCTTGAGACCGGTCGCCCGAGCCGTCGTTTGAAAGGTGGTGTATTTCTGATTCATGAGAAGTCCCTTGGTTTCCATCGTGGATGACCGAAACTGCATTACCGAAAATTATAAGACATACTGCTCGTCTTTCCATCCCGCTGGACGGAAAGTTCAAGTTGGCTCGCCGTCTTCAGCGATCCCATCATCTCGAATGCTTTAGCCGCGTCGACGGGTTCGCCGTTTACGCCCTTTAAAATATCGCCGTTTTTCAAACCGAGTTTTTCGTAAACGCTTCCTGGCACAATTTGGATCAATTTAAAACCCGCAGGCTGACCATTTTCAAAGTGGGGAATCGCCCTTGCTTGGGTCAGGACTTCGTTGATGTTTGAGAGGTACTTATCGAGTTCACCGCGCGCGATATTATAGGTATTCGGTGCGCTCTGTTCGATACCGCCGTCTTTGCTGGGCGCTTTTCTCGAAGAGAGGGAACCGACACTGATGCGGGTGCCGTTTCCTTCTTCAGGCATATCGACGAATTCTTTTCGGCCGTTCACGAGATTTCTGAAAATCACTTTATAAGGAGCGATTCCCAGGATTTTGATTTTGCCTGGAAGTTCATCGTCTACTCGAACCGGATAGACCTGGTTTTCGCCTTTGTCTTCCAAAGTGGCGACTGACCTGGCTTCGTTCTTTAGGATCACCGTACCGATTAGGTTCAGGGGTAGGGATGTCTTCACGGGATCATTATTTTGTTCAATCGTGCCGGGAACTTCATCTCCGGGAATCCGTCCGAGAGAGCTAAAGAGGTTTCGACTGATGATGACTTGATAATCGGCGAGCGTTTTTGACTGGGTTCCTTCGAAACTTCCGCCACGAGAGCGTGCGAGCGGCGGCTCGGGAATGAATTTCTCCACGTAAAAGGCGGCGAGGTCCGCGCCCGTCCAGGCGATCAGAAGAACGGCTGCGATTAAGGCGACGAGATTTAAATTGCGAGAGGTGAGAGGGGAGCCCGAGATACCAGTCGGTGGGACGCCTCCGGCACCATTACCCGATTTCTTCTTTTTCAAAGAAGCAAACGCGGGAAGATTGGGTTTTACTTTTTCGTCCCACTTTTGACGGACGATAGCAGTGAGGGTTCTCCCGTCCGAAGTGTCCGGTGCGGAAATCGATTCTTTAGGAGCGCGACGAAAAAAGCCCGTGACATCCGCTCGAGTTTTATCGAGGGCGTCCTTCATTTTGCCTTTCCAGTTTGGTTTTTCCTGGAAGGGGGAGGGTGAGTTTTTTCCGCTGGAGTCGCTCATGATTTGGGACCGGTTTTAGAGCCGATCTCTTTCCTTCCTTGGTGACTGTTCCGAAGCTTCCGTTGCATCCTTGCAACTTTCAGAAAGCGCTTCTGCTATCTCAGCATGATCAAGCAAAGAAAGTGCCAATTCTGATCAAATTTTAATCAAGCGACAGAGAGGCGCTTTTCTAAAATTACTGATGAAAATCGTATGCTTGAAAGCCGCCAACGTCCTAGCGCTATTTCGAGTGGCAGTGCGTCTGACAATTTGTCTGAGAATGTTGGAGATCCCGCTTCGCGTTCCGACAAATTGTCGGGGGGTTAAAACTTTCAAAATAATGCATTATGTCATTCTTTTTTACATCTTTTTTGAAGTAGCCATTTCTCAAAAGCCTAAAAATTCATTCATTTCATTTATTTAGCTTAAAATGGAATGGGTGTGTCTAATTTGACAGAACGCAACAATAGCTGCTATATTCCAAAGGTCCTTAAGGTGATAGGGCCCGCCTCGCGGGTGTCAGGTAAGTCCTGGCACTCGGCTGAGACCGGTTGTGGAGCATTTGGAGGTTCGAGAATGTTCAAAGTTGGAGATAGCGCCGTTTATCCCGCGCACGGAGTTACAGTCGTTAAGCGCATCGATGAGCGCGATGTCGGCGGTAAGAAGAAAAAGTTTTACGTCCTCCAAGTCGTAGAGAATCAGATGACCATTATGGTCCCGACTGATAACGCGGATGCCGTCGGCCTTCGCGAAATCATTTCGGATAAAGAAGTCGCAAACGTCTACAAGATCTTAAAGAAGCGCGACGTAAAGATCGACCAAACGACCTGGAATCGTCGTTACCGCGAGTACATGGAAAAAATCAAGACGGGCTCCGTCTATGAGATTGCCGAAGTGCTTCGTAACTTGTTCATGCTTCGTCATTCGAAAGACCTCTCTTTCGGTGAACGGAAAATGCTAGATCAAGCAAAAGCTCTCCTTGTGAAGGAAATCTCTCTGGCCCGTGGTCAGAAAGAAGAAATCATCGAGCAAGAGATTCAGACGATTTTCGCCTCATAAATTTCCGTTTCTAAAATTTACTCTCCTAAGCTTCTTTAGGAAGGTGAACGTTAAACCCTGCTTTCGCAAGAGAGTGGGGTTTTTCACATTTTGAACCTCCGTTACAAAGCCGAACGACAGGAATGAGATTGCGTATAAATCCTGCGGATCTCCGCTTTATTCCGGGAGCCGCCCGGTCTAGGATCTTTTCCATGACTGACTCTTCCTCTGCTCCGGTTCGTGTTCGATTTGCCCCTTCTCCGACAGGTTACCTTCATGTCGGCGGAGCAAGGTCCATGCTGTTCAATTACCTTTTCGCAAAAAAGCATGGCGGAAAACTCATCCTTCGGATCGAAGACACGGACCAAGATCGCTCAAAACCCGAATACGAAAAAATGCTCCTCGCCGATGTCGAATCGCTCGGCATGAAGCCCGACGAATCCTCGGTGGTCGGGGGTCCTTTTCCTCCCTACCGCCAGAGTGAACGCCTTTCGATTTACGGAAAATACGCGACGGAGCTTCTGAGCCGAGATCAAGCGTATTACTGCTTTTGTCCTGACGAGATCCTCACTCAGAAGCGCGAGCTCGCGATGAAGCTGGGCCGGCCTCCGGTCTATGACGGCACTTGCGCGAAAATTCCGCTCGCGGAAGCGAAAGCCCGGGTTGCGAAGGGTGAGAAAGCAGGAATTCGTTTCCGAGCTTTCTCAAAAGAATACCTCTTAAAAGACGGAGTTAAAGGGGATGTTCGATTTCCTCCTGACGTGGTCGGTGACTTTTTCATCACCCGCACTCCGCGCCCCCATGAAAAAGAGATCGCCGATGGGATCGGAATGCCCGTCTACAATTTTTGCTGCGTGATCGATGACCACGAAATGGGGATGACCCACATTATTCGAGGAGACGATCACCTTTCCAACACCGCAAGGCAGCTTCAGATCTATGATGCTTTCGGTTGGGAGACGCCGATTTTCGCGCACATTGCGATGGTTTTGGGAAGCGATCGTCAGAAGTTATCAAAAAGAAACGGGGATTCATCAGTTACCGAGTACCTCGCGAACGGTTATTTGCCCGAAGCCCTTTTAAATTTTCTGGCTCTGCTCGGATGGAATCCGGGCAGCGAAGTGAAGCCTTCGAGTGGGCATCCTGAAATTTTCACCATGGAAGAGATGATTTCTTATTTCTCCATGCATGGACTCCATAAGGCTCCCGCCGTTTTCGACGTGCAAAAACTCCTCTGGATGAATGGCCAATACATCCGTAATCTTCCGCTCGAGGAAATTGCGAAACGCGCCCGACCTTTCTTCGAAAAAGCCGGATGGCAAGACACGCTCGCGTCGCACGGGGAGGCTTGGTACCTCGGAGTGGTTGATACGATTCGTGGAGAATGCGGAATGCTTTCTGATCTCCCAAATTCCGCTAAAATTTTTATCGAACCTTCTCCGCAGATCGAAGACGCTGCTAAAGCGATGCTCGTCGATCCCGCGAATGCGGCTGTTTTTGTGGCTCTGGCTACCGAAGTCGAAGCCCTTCCGGAAGCTTTAACGGCTGAACTGGTCGACCAACTCCAGAAGTCAGTCGGTGCAAAAGCGGGGGCAAAAGGAAAGGGACTCTTTATGCCGATACGCGCGGCGACGACGGGTAAGACCCATGGACCGGAGTTGAAAAAAGTATTTCCGCTTTTGGGCAAGAAGGCTTTGCTTGCGCGGATGGCGGCGATCTCGGCACAAGCGCATTCGAGCTAATCCAAAGTTGAGCAAAACAATGGCAACTCCGGCAATTCCAGAAATTAAAGTCACGAACTCGCTCGGCGGTAAAAAAGAGATTTTTTCGACGATCGAGCCCGGGAAGGTTCGCTTCTATTCCTGCGGACCCACCGTCTACGGAATGATCCACATTGGAAATCTACGCGCGGCAATGACCGCCGACCTTTTTAACCGAGCGCTCGTGAAGTTCGGTTATGAGGTCACTTACGTTCGGAATTACACGGACGTCGACGACAAGATCATTCGCATCAGTAAAGCCGAGGGCCTGACGGCAGAGGCGGTGGCGAAGAAATACATCGCTGAAGTCGAACGTGATTATGCCGCGGCAGGAATGCTTCCACCCACGCACTCCGTGACGGTTACCGGCCACATTTCAGAAATCATCGAAATGATCGAGAAAATCGTGGAAAACGGGAAAGCTTACGTCGCCGAACCACCAGCCGGATCCGAACCGGGTGCGAAGGAGGTTTTTTTCTCGATCGAAAATTTTTCGACTTACGGAAAGCTTTCGCGGAAAAATTTAGAAGATTTGGTCGCGGGTGCTCGAGTCGATGTGAACGAAAAGAAGAAAAGTCCGGCTGATTTCTCTCTATGGAAACCAGCGAAAGTGGGAGAGCCCTCTTGGGATTCACCTTGGGGTAAAGGTCGGCCGGGCTGGCACATCGAGTGCTCAGCGATGGCGTCGAAGTGGCTGGGTGATCAGCTCGACTTGCATCACGGGGGGAGTGATCTCATTTTCCCCCATCACGAAAACGAAATCGCACAGAGTGAAGCGGCTTGCGGATGCACGCCGTACGTTCGGTATTGGCTGCACAATGCGATGTTGAACATCAATTCCGAAAAAATGTCGAAATCCCTCGGTAATTTCATCACCGCGCGCGATTTTTTGACGAATTTCGGGGGCGAGGTGACTCGCTTTGTTCTGATGAGTGTCCACTACCGAACGATTGCGGACTTCGGGGATACGGCCATCGAAACGGGTCTGACCTCGCTCCACCGACTCTATGAAGCGAAGGCCCGGGCTGAGCAACTCGCGAAGAAAAAATCGACGCTTGCCGATCCTCGTGCGGAATCGGTGTGGATGGAGTTTCTGGCTGAATCGCAGAAGACCCGAGCCGAAATCACGCGGGAAATGGGGAATGATTTTAACACTCCCGGAGCGCTGGCCGCTGTTTTTTCACTGATTCGCGCGTTTAATCGATCCGCCGCAGAACCGCGCGCGGAAGCGACACCGTCCGTTGCGCTGGCGGCGGAAGAACTCATTCGCGTCATCGAAGATGAGCTGGGTGGCTTCATCGGCATTGGTCGCCGTCCGGCTTCTGCGATGTTAGATCAAATCGGCGAGATCCGTGCGCACGCGCATGCGACCCGCGGAGGCGATCCTGAGGCAAAGCAGCTCGGTCGGGAAGCGATAGAAGCGCTGATTGCGGCTCGCCTGACGGCTCGTGCAAACAAAGACTTCGCGGAAGCCGACCGGATCCGTAAGGAACTTTCGGAAAAAGGCGTTGCGATTAAAGACGGGCCGAGCGGAACCAGCTGGGAATACATTTCTTAGGAGTGAGTGGTGCTTGATTCTCTGTTGATTACGACGGCGAAGCTAACCGACGCGGAAGCCGTCACGCGACTGGTAAATTCCGCATACCGAGGAGAGGCTTCGCGCGCGGGGTGGACGACGGAAGCGGATTTGATTGGTGGGCAACGAACGGACGTGGAGCGAATTTTCGAGATGATCGAGGATTCGGACGCGTCTTTACAAATTGCGTGGTTGGACGGAGAGCTCGTCGCTTGCGTGCTTTTAAAACGCGAAAACGAATCCACCGGTTACCTCGGTATGCTCTCTGTCGATCCGACGCTCCAGGCGGCCGGGGTGGGAAAAAAGCTGATCGCCCATTCCGAAGCGCTCGTGAAATCCTGGGGTTGCCGTTCGATGCGACTGATTATTTTGCAAGCTCGAACCGACTTAGCCGCGTACTATGAGCGCCGCGGTTACCGGAAAACCGGATTTTCGGAGCCGTTTCCGGGGACAGACCCGCGGTTTGGGGTGCCCAAAGTGGAGGGGCTGCGACTCGAGGAGATGCGGAAACACCTCGATTGAGATTTTGAAGTCCCATGGATTCTACGGGTGTGGGCGAGCACTCGAGCGGTGATGATGCCCCCGTTCGGTGGCGTTTTTCCCTTCGGCGAGTAGAGGGAATGGCCGAATTTAATGCACCGTCTCCTGAACGTTCGGGTGACTGCTTCGATTCCATGGTTTTGGGTATCGTGACTTAAAACGATTCACTCTGGCTGCGAATGAGGCTTTACAGACCTGGTTTCCTCAGCACGAAAAGTGCTAACTTACGGGGGTGCCGATCCAAACCAACCGAAAATTTGATCTGAAAAGCCCTTTCCAACCCATGGGCGATCAGCCCGCTGCGATCGAAAGCATCGTCGAGTCTTTAAAAGACGGTCAAAAATCGATTTGCCTCCTTGGAGCGACTGGTACGGGTAAAACCTTCACCATGGCAAACGCCATTCAACAGGTGGAAAAAGCGACGCTGATTCTCTGTCATAACAAGACGCTCGCGGCCCAGCTTTTCTCTGAGATGCGTGAGTTTTTCCCAAACAACGCCGTCGAATATTTCGTTTCTTATTACGATTATTATCAGCCTGAAGCCTACGTCCCGTCGACCGACACGTTCATCGAGAAAGATTCTCAGATTAACGATGAGATCGATAAGCTCCGCCACTCCGCCACGCGCAGTTTGCTCGAGCGAAACGACGTCATTATCATCAGCTCGATTTCGTGCATTTACGGTCTCGGTTCCCCGGACGCCTATGAGGGCATGCTGCTTTATCTCGAGGCCGGTCGGAAAATTCAGCGCCAAGAAGTGCTCAAAAAGCTCGTCGAAATCCAATACAAGCGAAACGATGTGGATTTTCACCGCGGAACGTTTCGCGTCCGCGGGGACGTGGTCGAAATTTTCCCGGCCTACGAAGAAGAGCGCGCGATCCGGGTTGAATTTTTCGGAGATGAAATCGAGACGATTTCGATCGTGGACCCTCTCCGAGGAATCAAGCTGGAAAAAATCCCGCGCATCACCATTTATCCCGCCAGTCACTACGTCACATCATTAGATAACCGGAAAAATGCAATCGAATCCATTCGTGTCGAACTGCGCGAGCGCCTTCAGGAATTTCGCGCGCAAGGAAAACTCTTAGAGGCTCAGCGACTTGAACAACGCACGATGTTCGATCTCGAAATGATCGAGGAGCTTGGGTTTTGTCAGGGAATCGAGAACTACTCGCGCCACCTCACCGGACGGTCCGGAGGAGAGCCTCCTCCGACCCTGATGGATTATTTTCCGAAAGATTGGCTGCTGATCGTGGATGAGTCCCATGTGTCGGTTCCCCAAATCGGCGGAATGTTTCGCGGTGACCGAGCGCGGAAGATGTCGCTCGTGGATCACGGATTCCGACTCCCTTCAGCCCTCGATAATCGCCCGCTGAATTTCGAAGAGTGGGAAAAGATTTTGAACCAAACCCTCTACGTTTCCGCCACGCCGGGGGAGTATGAGCTCGAAAAAGTCGGGGGGGAAGTCGTCGAACAAGTGATTCGCCCTACTGGGCTTCTGGATCCGATCGTAGAAGTGCGTCCTGCGAAAACTCAGGTCGATGACCTGCTGATCGAAATTCGCCGGACGGTTGCGAAAGGGGAGCGCGTGCTGGTCACGACGCTCACGAAAAAACTAGCCGAGGATCTCACTCGTTATTACACTGAACAAAAAGTACGGGTGAAGTACCTTCACTCGGACATTGAAACGCTTGAGCGGATCGAAATTTTACGCGATTTACGTTTGGGAACGTTCGACGTTTTAGTCGGGATTAACTTACTCAGAGAAGGCCTCGATTTACCGGAAGTCTCGTTTGTCGGAATTTTAGATGCAGATAAAGAAGGTTTTTTAAGGTCCGCGCGTTCGCTGATTCAGACGATCGGTCGAGCAGCGAGAAATGAAGAAGGCCGAGTGGTGCTTTACGCCGACCGTGTCACGGATTCAATGAAGCAGGCGCTCGATGAGACCTCTCGTCGGCGCAAAGTGCAGGAAACTTACAACATCGAACACGGCATCACACCGAAAACGATCTCGAAAGCGGTCCGTGCACGGATCACTCCCGAAGCGGGAGGGGAAGAGTACGATGGCGGCCAACTCTCCCGCAGTCGCGGGAGGCGCGATCCGGATAAGGCGGCGCTTGCGAAACGCGCGCTGGGTACGGGAAGAAAAGATGGCAATTATCAGCCGACTCTCAGTTCCATCGGAACGCGGGGCGGAGCGCCCGGTTCAGAGGAAACCGCCGCAGAATGGCTTGGAAACTCAGATCTGGTCGATGAGGCGGGCGCTGAGAACGAGGCGAAGGAAATTGCGGGTGAATACTTCTTGAGTATGGCTCGCTTGGACGCGACCGTTCAGCGGATGGAGCAGGAAATGAAAACGCTCGCAAAGGAACTCAAGTTCGAGAAAGCGGCAGAAATGCGGGACCGCATTCGAAGGTTGAAGTTGCTGCAGCTTTCTTTTTAAATTTTCGTGATCAACATCCGTCTTCGGGTGCATCAGCCGGAGCCGGAGCGCGCGCGTGGTCATCCCGATCAATCACGTCGCGATGCAGATTCAAGGCGGCGGATTCCATCTGGGATTCTCCACCCAAGCTGACAAATGCCCCGACTTTATCTGAGTCGAGAAGCATCCCACAACCATCGCCCGTGGGAATCGGGGCGCTAGTTAAGCACTGATCGCTCTTTGCGGGACAGCTCATTCGCACGTGCATGTGATCGCGGTGATTACGCCAGTGCCGAAGTTTTCTCAGAGTCTCTGTCCATTCCGGCCGCATTCCTTTTGCGATTGCAAATTCGCAGAATGATTTTTTGATTTTCTCATCGACGAAGATGCGGTCGATGCGGCCGGTAGAAACGATCAGCTGGATAAACCTCCAGTTCGCCTCCACGTCGAAGTTCGCGGTCATTCTGCCTTTACCATCGACGAACGACTCGTCAAATCCGGTCACATTTGGTTTCGACACCGTCGGATCCATCGCGCGGTGGTTCTTTTTAAAAAAGACGATGTCAGCATCCAGTCCGTTTTGATGAGAGCCGTGCCCGCCGACGCGTCCGCCGGCGCGGGCCGAAATGTCACCGACTTGGACGTTTTCGGTTGCCGGAAGGTCGCGGTGAATTTCATGGGCGGCGTCTTTGATCAGACTCAGTAAATCAAGCGTTCCGTAGCCGCGGTCTCGAGCGCGGAAGAGTTTTAAAACTCCCTCGCCGGATGCGGGTAAAACGTCGCCATTTTTTAATTTTCCGCGAACATAGCCGCCGAAAGCTTGGGGATAGTTGCGAGAGAAGAAGGTGAGCAACCCAAAGCGTTCCATGATGGCCGTCGTGAATGAGGTTGGAGTGTAAGGATTCGCGGCTCCGATTGCCGGTGCGTTCGGATTTAAAACGAGCGGACGATACGGTTTCTCCGGAGCGGCGGATGCCGCGGGCACCGCATCGGACGGGTCAGATCTCTGGACCTTCGAAATTTTGTTCGGACGTTCGGAATCCGCATTTTTCACATCCGGAATTGCCTCCGAATCTCTGATTTCGGAGCGGTCCATCGCATTTGAGAGAGCGCTCCGCTGGAAATTGCGGCCGCAGGAAGACGCCAGACTAGAGCAGCAAAGCGCGACGAGCAGACTGAAGTTTAGGTGCTTAAAGATGGACAACAATGGGCGGTACCTCGGGCCATCACGGCGTCCTATGGATACTTTAAATAATGCTATGCGTCAATAAAGACTTGCTGAGCGCTTCTCGTTTGAGTCGCACCCGCGCGGACCCGGGGGAGGGTCTTTTTTGATCCATCTTCCAATGTTTAGGAAATAGAGGTATTGTTAAATTAACTTCATACTTCTAATTGAAGGGAGCCGCATTAGATGAATTTTTTGAAAAGCATCCTTCCCCAAGTTTCTCGCCGAAGTCCGCTGAACTCTTTTCGCGCGACTTTGGCCGGACTTCTGCTCCTCGCTCTTGCGAGTGGTTGCGGACTGCAGGTTCGGTTGTTGAACAGTAAGCTCCTTAAAAATGCAGTTTCCTCCACGGGATTTGCCCGTCAACTGGTCTCTGGAGATCAACACGCTTGCTTCATCGATTCAGACGGCTCGCTCCATTGTTGGGGTGAAAATTCATCCGCTCAAATCAAGCAACCGGCGAATTGGCTTCCCGGTTTAGTCGCCGGCGTCACTCCTGCCACTGCTCTCCCTAGCGTGAGTTTAACCCCTTACGATTCCAGTTCGAATCCCGCGGTGACATCGGTCGCGGCCGGGCAGCTTCACAGTTGCGTGGTGTTTGCAGGATCGCTGCAGTGTTTTGGCTACAACAGTAACGGACAAATCGGAGACGGAAGTTACGGCGGACAATATACTCTGCCTTACACCGTGATTTCTTCCGGAGTAACGGCAGTTTCTACGGGGTCGGTCCACACGTGCGCGGTGGTGTCTGGATCCCTTCAATGCTTCGGCAGTAACTACAACGGTGAAATTGGAAACGGTTCGACGGGAGCTCGCTATCTCGCACACTACACCGTTTTTTCAAGCGGAGTGACTGCGGTGGCTTCCGGTCAAAACTACACCTGTGCGATCGTCTCGGGCGGGTTGAAGTGTTTTGGTGCGAACGGTTATGGACAAATCGGCAATGGTTCGTCCGGTGCAAACGTTCTTACTGCCTACACGGTATTTCCTAGCGGAGTGACCGCCTTAGCGGCGGGCGATAGTCATACTTGCGCAGTGGTATCGGGTAGTCTGAAATGTTTCGGCAACAACGGGAATGGCCAAATTGGAACGGGATCCACGGGGGGAAGCGTCACCGCTCCTTACACCGTGTTTGCAAGTGGAGTCACTGCCGTTTCGGTCAAAGGTTATCATACTTGTGCCGTCGTCTCGGGAAGTCTGCAATGTTTCGGTAAAAACACGGACGGTCAGATCGGAAATGGGGTGATGGGTGGAAACGTCCTGACTCCTTACACCGTATTTGCGAGCGGGGTGACCGAAGTGGGCGTTGGCACTTATCACACTTGCGCAGTGGTTTCTGGCTCCTTGCAATGTTTCGGCGATAACAGCAGTGGTCAAATCGGCACTGGCGCGAATGGGGGACACGTTCTTACTCCGTTCACTACCATTTCGAGCGGGGTCACGTTGGTCGCAGCCGGTGGCGGACACACTTGCGCAATTGTTTCTGGAGGAGCGACTTGTTTTGGTTACAATGGTTACGGACAAATAGGAAATGGCGATAGCAATGGCAGCGTTCCGGTCACTACCCCTTACCCGACGCTCGGCCCTTATTTTGCGGGCGGGAGTTATGCAAATACCGGCACGCTCGAATTTCAGCCGTTAGGACTGGGAAGCAATCACTCGTGCGTGGTCGAATCATCCGGCAGTCTGAAGTGTTTCGGTGAAAACGGATATGGACAGGTGGGGAATGGGTCCACAGGTACTCAAGTTACGTCTCCCTTTGAAGTCTTTTCTTCCGGCGTGACGGCAGTGGCTTCGGGTGCACAACACACGTGTGCCGTCGTATCCGGCGGCCTTCAGTGCTTCGGGGATAATTCCTTGGGCCAGCTTGGCGCGGGGAATGGAGTAAATTTTTCTCCCAGTCCGTACACTGTCTTCACTTCTGGAGTGACTGCGGTTGCAGTGGGTAATGATCACACTTGTGCAGTGTTATCAGGAAGTTTGCAGTGTTTTGGTAATAACGGTAGCGGTCAGATTGGTTATTCTCCGGTCGGTGTGAACCGATTCACCCCTTACACCGTCATTGCTTCTGGAGTGACTGCGGTGGCGGCCGCCGGCTCCCACACCTGCGCGCTCGTCTCCGGCGCAATGAAATGTTTCGGTCGAAACACCAATGGCCAAATTGGAAATGGCAGCGTGAGCGCACGGGTCTTAGTGCCCTACACGGTGATTGCATCCGGAGTGACCGCGATGGCAGTCGGAAATAATCACACCTGCGCGGTCGTTTCGGGAAGTCTGCAGTGTTTCGGTGGGAACTCGAATGGACAAATCGGTAACGGTTCCAGCGGCGGAAATGTTTTATCTCCCTACACGGTGTTTAATGCGCTCGTGACTTCCGTTTCGGCGCGCGGAACGAATACCTGCGCAGTCGTTTCAAATCGCCTGCTTTGCTTCGGAGAGAATGGCAGTGGGCAGATCGGGAACGGACTTGCCGGGGGCGCTATTTCAACGCCATTTGAGACTTTAAGCTCCGGAGTAACCTTTGCGGGATCGGGAGATTCACACACCTGCGCGGTCGTGTCTGGAGATTTGTATTGTTTCGGTAAAAACAACTCCGGACAAGTCGGGAACGGGACGATCGGTATCAGTGTTCCCACGCCCTACACCGGTTTTTCATTAGGAGTTTCGGCTCTGGCATTAGGGTCCTCTCACACCTGCGCGGTGGTTTTCGGTGCCCTCAAGTGTTTCGGGAGTAATAGTAATGGTCAAATCGGAAATGGTCTCTCGGGATCTGCGGTAGTGACTCCATTCACTGTTTTTCCTTCCGCTGTCACTTCGGTTGCGGCTGCCATGAACCGGACTTGTGCAGTAGTTGCGGGAACCTTGCAGTGTTTCGGTGAAAATAATTACGGTGAAGTAGGTAATGGAGCCTCCGGAAGCGACGTGACTTCCCCGTTCACTATTTTTAGCTCGGGAGTCTCGAAGGTATATGCGAGTGCCTACACGACCTGCGCACTGAAAACGGATGGATCGATTTGGTGTTTTGGGAACGTCACCGGCGGGCTGTTTAACGACGGGGTTTCTAATTGGTCGAGCCGACCAACGCCGGTCCAACTTTTGTTACCTGCTGGTAGCATCGTCGACTTCTCGATGAGCTATGGCCACGCTTGCGGCATTTTCGAAACGAGCGGCGCTCGAAGACTTTATTGCTGGGGAGATAACTCTTTCGCAGCGGTGATCGATGACTCCATTTATGGAACCGGAATGATTTCCCAACTCGTGATGACGAGTCCTACGTTAACGAAAGTCGACGCCGGCAGCATGGTAAATAATAATGGGCGGACGCGAACGTGTGTACTGGACGGCGGAAACTTGAAATGTTTCGGCACTAATTCGTACGGAGAAATCGATTCAGCCACCCGCGGATCGAACGTTTTTACTCCGCTGGTGTTTGCGTCGGGAGTTTCGACCTTTAGTGCGAGAGGAGCAACTTATGTTTGTGCGCTCGTCGACAACGAAGTCCAATGCTCGGGCTATAATCTGTCAGGGATATTAGGCCCGACTTATAACAACGGGGATTATGCGACTGCAGCCGTTCTGTACCGCTCCTCAGGGCCGTAACTTCTAATGCGCGAGGAAACCATGGGCCTCAGGCTGATCGCCTTGCAATGCTTTGGATTCGTGTGACGCTTCGGGCATTGCGTTCGTGCCGTCGCCCAATGTTTTAGTCACGGTCAGGATCTCGTGTTTCCCGGAGTGAACGGACAGTCGAAGGGTGTCATTCGCTTTGGTTTCTATTTCTATGCGGCTGACTTTAGAAATAGGTCCTTCTTTTACCACCACGCCGTTCAAGCTCCAGGACACGACGACCTGTGCGGGTTTTAGATTCACGAAATCTTTCCCGTCCAGCGTGAAGGTGAAGGTGGAGGTGCCTACTTTCTCTAAATTTCCGGAAAGTTCGAGCTCTTGGATGTGGCTCGACACTTTCGGCAGGTCGAGTGCAGAGCTGTGAGGAAAGTCACCCGCTTGATAATGGGCCAATTCCGATTTCGAATGGCTGTCCATGAATTCTTGGAGCTCCGAGTAAGTGCCGCACTTTACTTCAGGTAAGTGGCAAACCGTTTGCGCAAACCGCTTCATGGCTCGCCAATAGGCGCCGCCGTTAAATGGCACGAAGTGGTGACCGATGTGAACCGGTGCGCGGTTTCCATTATAGTTTTTCAGAAAATAATTTTGATAGGTTTGCAACATCTCGCGCTCGTATTTTTCGGTGTGAGCCGCGTCCTCATGGGCATGCGACTGGACCATGAAGAAGTTATAGTCCATCGACAAAGTTCTTTTTGCGGTTCCCGCAATGGTCAACCGCGCGAGGGGGAATTCCCAAAGGCCGCCCGATTTATAGGGCCAGTGAGTGGGTTCCGCAGTTCGGCTCGTATCGTACTGAAAGCCCGCATCCACGAGTGCGGTGTCGGTTGCGGAACTTCGGCCTAGGAGGGGAGCTCGAAATCCGGTGATGTCTTTTCGAGAGAAGAGAAATGGGCTCGAATCATCCGCAAGGCCGTTCAAACTAGTGCCGTTCAAACCGCGGTTGTTATTATACACTCCAAAAAGAAGCTGCCAAAATTGTGCAAATTCGGATTTCCATTCGGATACCGTGTACCTCGTTCCGTCGAAGTGCCCATTGGCGTGCGATCCGATTTCATTTCCATCCTGGAAGGCAACGTTCACATGATTCACCCGGGCCAGCAGTCCTTCGCTAGAATTTCCGCCGAAACCGATGGCGGATTTTCCCACTCCTTGGGTGGGTTCGCGGTAGATATTTTTATTCGTGTTCAGAAGGAAATAAACGCCGCTGACGAAGTAGGTGAAGCGGACGTCGTTTTCTTTTGCAAAGGAAAGTGACTCTTCCCAGAAATCGTTATTGTAACTTCCGTCGAATGCGAAGAGGACGAACTGGGGTGGTCGTGAAGTCGCGCTTTGATTTGAAATATCCGGCGTCTGCGTGACTGAAGAGGACATCGCCGAAGTCGATTTCGCGCTTGGGGCGCAGGCGAAAAGCGTGAGGCTGAGCGCCAGAGCGCTCGCGACGAGGGAGACTTGGGTCCGGGAGAACAGTCGCTTCTGGGTCATTGATATTCCTTGCTGGAATGAAATTTGGGCACCGTTTCGACTTCTTCACTAATACTTCACTAATACTTCACTAATACTTCACTACTGGGTGTCGGGGTTGCGATAGCGCAGAGCGTAGCTTTCGTCCACCCTCAAATGAGGGTGAGGGCTAGGGGCGTTTGGGCCCCGATCATACGCAGATTTCTGGCTAAGACTTAAAGGCGGATTTAAAGGACAGCTCATTCTTGCCGGCAGTTATTTGAGCGAGCTCGTCAGCGCTCGTCCAAGCAGTCGTTTTGAGAGGCCGATGCGTTGCTCTTTCGCTTCCGTGGGCGTTAGTCGATTTTCCACATACCGCGCCAGGCGAACGAACGGCAAACCAAGCAGCAGATAGAACATCGCGACTAGAAGGCCGATTCCCAAGAAGTCGTAGTAGGTCGATGCGAGTTGGCCGTAGAGTTTAGTGAGCTCAACCATCGTAATCACGGACACGAGCGACGAGTCTTTTAGCAGAGAAATGAAGTCGTTTGTGATCGGCGGAATCACGATCCGGAGCGCTTGGGGGATCACGATGTAGCGGACGGTCTGGCGGTTACTCAGTCCGAGCGCGAGGCCGGCTTCCGATTGGGCTTTTGCGACGCCGAGGATACCCGCGCGGTAGTTCTCCGCCTCATACGCTGCGTAGTTCAGCCCGAGTCCGAGCACCGCTGCGACGAACGGCGAGAGGCGAATGCCGACGTGAGGGAGGGCGTAGAAGATAAAGAAGAGTTGGATCAGCAGCGGAGTGCCGCGAATCAGTTCGATGTAGATCAGGGAGAGGATGGCCACGGGCTTCGGACCGTAGAGGCGCATGAGCGCGAGAATGAGCCCGAGCCCGACCGCGAGTACCATGGCCACGAGCGAGATATTCAAAGTCGTGAGCGCGCCTTTCGCCAGGATGGGGAGAAAGGTCACATAGAGCTTCAGTCGCTCGGTGATCGTGCGCTCACGGTTGGTCGAGTTCAGGTAGTACTCATACATGGTCGGCGGTTCGAGCGCGGCTTCGCGCGAATCACCGAAACGCTCCGCCATGAGCGGATTCCAAAGGTTGTACCGGTCGTAGATGCGCCTGAGCTCGCCGGATTTCACCATCTCAGCTAAGGCACCATTCATTTGTGCCAGCAACTCGGTGTCTGATTTTTTCAGGCCGATTCCGTAGAGGACCGATCCGATCGGCGCGCCGACAAGCTTCAGTGCCGGATTCGGTTTTGCGTTGTAGATCGCAAGCGGTGCATCGAGCAAAACGGCATCGGTGCGGCCATTTTTCAAATCTTCGTAGGCAGTCGGTTCCGCCTCATAAGTGACGATCTCGATGCCACCGAACTTTTCAAGCATCGTCTGCGCGAGAGAAAACTTCAGCGTTCCGACTTTTTTTCCGCGGCAGTTTGCGAGGGACCCGATGGTGGATTCGTCCCTCCGAACCGCTAATTGCTCAAACGTCACGAAATAAGGATCCGTGAAACTGATTTCGCGCTTTCTCTCCTCAGTGATTTCAAGCCCGTTGATGATGACGTCGTAATTTCCGCGCGAGAGACCGGGGATGAGTCCGTCCCAGGAATTGTGAACCAACGTTGCCGAGCGGCCGAGGTGGCGAGCGACGCCTTCGATGACTTCTCGCTCAAACCCGATGATCTTGGTCGGCTCTTTCGGGTCCTGGAAAACAAGCGGGGCACCGGACTCCGTGTCGGCGGCCCAGCGGATGGGTTCGGCGGCGCGGGCGTCGGGGCAGGAAGTAAATGAGAATGTGGCACCTACTGCGGCTGCGGCCAGCACGACCAAAGGTGTGCCGCTCGCGGTTAAGAAAATTTTCCAGAATTCCCGGCTGGCGGCTTTCATCAGAGAAACTTCCGCAGGAATTGGCGAGTGCGATCATCTTTCGGGCTGCTGAAGAGCACATCCGGCGCACCAATTTCGACGATCGATCCTTCTTCCATGTACACGACGTAATCAGAAGCATCGCGGGCGAATCGCATTTCGTGGGTGACTGCGAGTTGGGTCATGCCTTCTTGATCGAGCGCCTTCATCACGGATAAAACTTCGTCGACTAATTCGGGATCGAGGGCGGAGGTCGGCTCATCATACAACATCACCGCAGGCGAGAGGGCGAGTGCACGGGCGATGGCTCCGCGCTGACTTTGGCCGCCGGAGAGTTGGAGGGGCATCTTGTCTTTGTGCGCCTGCAGACCGACTTTTCCGAGTAGTGCTTCGGATTTCGCGATCGCTTCGTCGCGCGGAATTTTCTGTCCGACGGTTTGGGCGAGCACGACGTTTTCTAGAAGCGACATGTGCGGAAAGAGACGAAAATCTTGGAACACCATTCCGCAGTGCTTGCGGAGTGCCTGCGCTTTTTTCTCGAACTTATCGTCGAGCGGATCGGTTTTCGATTTGCGAGAGAGGGAGTGACCGGCGATTTCGATCTCGCCCTCATCTAAAACTTCGAGCCCGTTCAACGTGCGCAGGAGTGTGGACTTGCCACAACCCGACCGGCCGATGAAACAGATGAGCTGGCCGGGTTCGATATCGAGATCGATGCCTTTCAAGACTTCGTGCTCACCGAATGATTTTTTCAGGCCGCGAATCGAAACGATGCTCATGATACGGTCACGGTTCCAGTCCCCAAATTCACAAAGTTGACACACTGCTACCGAAAACCGAGCCGGAGGTCACGAGGTTTTTTTCAGGGGCGAAATTTTGCTTTCAAATCAAGCGGTGCGGGCTCCGCCGACGATCAGAACTTTGATGTCCATCTCGAAAATGATCTCGGCTTTGTTCGGATGAATCGGTTTCAAGACGACGCCTTCGCCAAAAGTCGGATGCGCGATGCGGTCGCCAATCCCGATCATCATCTTCGGGCTGTAAGTGTTCAGCGGGCGCTCTTTTCGGTGGTTCATTTCTTTTCTCCACTCGGCCCCGACGGAATGGTCGACTTTTTCACCCGTTTCCGTGCGTGTGGCGCGTTTGGAGGTCCCTTTTGTCACGGCTTTCGGCGGTGGCGCCTTGCCGGGGTCAATGACGCCCTTCGGAGCGCGGAAGGCGCGCTCGCCGCGGCAGGTGCGGCATTGCACGCGAACCACCTGGTCGCCGCGCATGGCGACGACGGTTGCTTTCAAATCCATTTTACAATTTCCACAATATGCGAGGACTTCTTCTGCGACACGGACCATGGGGAGGGGAACTCCTGGGAGAAGCGAGGTTAGGGCGAGGGGCGATTGCCCGGAATCCTGATTTCAAGATAGAGTTTACCGGCGAGCACCATGGAAAATCAAGTTCCGACCCCTCATCGCATCCAGCTTCTCGCGAATGCGCGCGCAGCCCCGACTGAACCTGGCGTCTACCTCATGAAAGACGAGCAGGGCGGGATTCTTTACATCGGAAAAGCGAAAAATCTGAAGAATCGACTGGTGACGTACTTCCAGGGCGCGTCTCATGAGTTTCCCCGCACCGAAATGATGGTTTCTCGGGCCTCTTATTTCGACATCATTCTGACGGAGACCGAAAGCGAAGCGCTGATTCTTGAGTGCACGCTGATTAAAAAGCACAAACCAAAATTCAACGTCCGGCTGAAGGACGATAAATCTTATCCTTATTTGCGCATCCAGATGGGCAACGATTTTCCACGCATCGAGTGGAGTCGGCGGGTGAAGCGGGATGGAGCGCGGTATTTCGGGCCGTTTCCTTCGGCTTATGCCGCGAAGAGCATCATGCGGTTGTTGGTTGAGCTTTTTAAGCTCCGCGACTGTTCTGATAATACGTTTCTCCACCGATCTCGGCCGTGCATCCTTTATCAGATGGGGAAGTGCACGGCACCTTGCGTGGGTCTGATTTCGAAAGAGGATTACGGCGAGTCGATTCAAGCCGCGGTGCTCGTTCTTGATGGAAAGAGTGATCAGCTGGAGCGGGAATTAGAGCGGGGGATGGAGGACGCGGCCGAGCACGAAGATTTCGAAGACGCTGCATTTTTCCGGGATCAGCTCTCGAATCTGACTTTAGTTACGGCCACTCAGTCGGTCGACGAAGTCGGAGCGGAACGGAACCGGGATGTGATCGCGCTTTCACGCAATGCAAACGAAGGCCAAGCGGTGGTGCTGCAGATTCGGGGAGGCAAGATGGTTTCGGTTCGCCACCTCAGTCTCCAGAACTCGGATGAGGCGATTTCGGATTCGGAAGTGCTGTTTGAATTTCTGGCGCAGTATTACCTGCAGGTCGCTGCCGAAGTCGCGAGTATGGAAAAAGCGATGGAGTCTGCGCCGAGTGATATGCGGACGGGACTGCCGGTTGCGATGGCGTTTGCGCCGAGTGAAGTGTTGCTGGCGACGTCTCCCGATGATCCGGATCTTCTCGAGCGCACGATCGGGGTGAAGATTCGCGTGCCGGAGACGGATTTAGAAAAACAACTCGTGAACGTCGCGCGCACGAATGCGCATCACGCACTGGAACAGGCGCGGAAAAAAGAGGGCGGGCATGGGCTGAAGGCACTGGAGGAAATTCAGGCGACGCTCGGGCTGGCGAAACTTCCGCTCCGCATCGAGTGCTACGATAACTCAAACATGCTCGGCGAGGATGCGGTTGCGTCGCGCGTGGTATTTGTGGATGGAGCACCAGATAAGAATCTTTATCGACGTTATAAGATTCGCACGGTCGAAGGCGCGAATGATTTCGCGACGATGCGTGAAGTGCTTGGGCGGAGGTTTTCAAACCGGGAAGAAGAATTGCCGGACCTCGTGGTCGTGGATGGCGGCAAGGGGCAGTTGTCGTTTGCGGTCGGGATCATGGACGAGCTCCAGGTTCAAGGCGTCGCCGTCGTGGGGCTTGCGAAGGCGCGAGTGCAGCGCGATTTTCGCTCAAAAGACGTCGCTTCGTCGATGGAGCGCATCTTCATACCCGGGAAGCCCGATCCTGTCCCACTTCTCCCGCATACGCGGGCCTACAAATTGCTCACTCATATTAGAGACGAAGCGCATCGGTTTGCGATTACCTATCACCGGAAGGTGCGCGACAAGCGCTCGCTGCAGACGGATGGCTAAATCAGATTATTAAAATACTTGATAAAAAAGCGGTGCACCGAAAATCAATGCTCTGAAAATTAATGCACTAAAGAGCCGAGCACTGAAATAAATCGCTGACAGCAGTTATGGACAGTGATCACTGTAAAATTTGAGAGGATATGAAATGACATCGATTCGATTAAATCCCGCGCGGACTGCAGTAGTGGCGATGGATCTTCAGCCCACCATTTTAGCCGGCGTGAATGATCAGTCTTACCAAATTTTGGGTAAAGCAGAGAAAGTACTCGCGGAGGCGCGTAAAGTAGGAGCGCTGGTGGTTCATGTGGGCGTGGCTTTTCGCGATGGTTATCCGGAAGTGAATTCGCGTAATAAAATGTTTTCGGCCATTAAGGAACGGGGAGTCTTGATTCAAGGCAAGGCAGGGAGCGAGCTTCATCCGCTTTCGTTGGCCGAATCATCGACGGTGCGGGAACGCGAACCTTGCGTGTATAAACGAAGGGTGGGCGCTTTCTCAGACACCGATCTCGAAGCAATTCTCCGAGCAAGAGATATCGATACGATTGTTCTGTTCGGCGTCGCGACGAGCGGGGTGGTTCTTTCCACACTTCGAGTAGCGGCGGATAAAGATTATCATTGTTTGGTCGTTCATGATGCCTGCGCGGACAGTGACGATGAAGTGCATCGAGTATTAGTCGAGAAGGTTTTTCCGAAGCAGGCGGACGTGCTTTCGACTGAAGAAGTGATCGCGGCGTTTCAGCGGTAGATTGTTGCCCGATCACTTTTCCAATTACCATTCCAATTACGACTCCAATTACGACTCCAATTACGACTCCAATTACGACTCCAATTACGACTCCAATTACGACTCCAATTACGACTCCAATTACGACTCCAATTACGACTCCAGTCGCTATTCAAAATTTTACTAGGGAGCGTTTCGAGTCAGGGGACGTACAGTCTGATTTTGATTAAGTTTGCGACTCTGATTGCAATTTCTGCAGAGTAATCGAAGGTTGTCTCTGGTGGTGAGTCCTCCACACGAGTAGGGAATGATGTGGTCGATCTCAAGCGCGTAAGTTGAAGCGCATTTTTCGCATTTGCCTTCATGATGCTTCCAAATTTCTCGTCTTAGTTGCAACGATGGCCTGCGCCGATTTTCCGGAGAAATGAGGAACGTCCAGGGTTCAGTGCGTTGTTTTCGGTCAGGAAATAGGGAATTTTGAGCGCCTCGATTTGAAGTGCGGTTTAAGGTATTTTTTTCTGCAGCATTTCTTACTGAACGTCGAAAATTGGGTAGTTTTAGTGAGGTCATTTGCGCAACTTCAATGTCTTGATTGCTTTGGTTCGCCTGCGCGATCTTTGAATGAACGCCGTTTACTCTTTCGGAGTCGGGCGGAGTTGATTTTGATTCAGACTTCTGAGGCTTTGATTCAGCGAGTCGGCTCATCGGATTTTGCACTGCTCGGAGATTTTCAGGGTCCGATTTATCTTTCTGTTGATCGCGTTGCCTCTTTTTTGCGGCTGCTGAATTTTTTCGTTTTTTTTCTTTGGCTCGAAGCGGGTCGTTTCGCTCTAGCCATTCGAGAGTCATGATCTTCAGTACTTCGGAAGCGTCGCCTCGGCTTCGGTGGGCAGCCAGGTGCTTGGCTTGATTCCAGAGCTCAGCGAGTTCTCGATCCAACTCCAAAATGAGTTTCTCGGTGGGCTCTTCTCCGCGTCGTTCCGCAAGTATTTTATCCGCGGCGCGAGAAGAAAGGTTTTCCATGGCAAAGAATAATTCTCTTTTTCCAGCCGCATTTTCGCGACGGCCTTCCTTTGCTTCTTTTCGGAAGTGGGTATGAACCTTAGCTACGTTCGATACGGATAGGGAGCCAGATTCGATCAGCGGCTTCATTTCTGGTACTTCTCGAAGCGCGCGCATTGCTTGAATGCGTTGGTAGGCTTGAGCATCCGTGAACTTGAGCTCGTGAACGCAGAAGGAATAGAGTCCGTCGTAATGAAGTTCGGAATACGCCCTATTTTTTTCGATGTCGTGGAGACATTCCAAGATCTCTACTCCGATGCGCCGTTCATTCGTAATGAGATTTTTTATGCGGGTGAAGAGGGGTGCGTATTTCATCGTCAGAGGTCTAACATTTTTGTTTAGAGTGACCATGAAAAAATCATTCAAACCTATTATTAAATGACTAAAATGTAGTCCATAATTCGGACTTGAATTGAATTTCTGAAACTAATCCAAACATGCACTCACTGCACTCACTGCACTCACTGCACTCACTGCACTCACTCCGAACGTTAAGGGTTCGGTGCGTCGTGATTTGAACCGCCTACGTCGATCCACCCAAAAGGTCTTATTTCAGAGTCGTATCGCACTTCACGCCCGGGATTCGCTCGCCCGAGTCACGGACTACCCAACAGAGGTTCTGGGCAGTCATCAGCGTTCCAATCGTTTCGCCATACGATTCTTTTCTTCGGCGACCGCTTCCCTCTGTTCGAAGCGTGTAGAGGTGGTTCAGCGCGACTGCCGTCGGCACTCCGGAAATGATCACTATCATCGGACCTCCGCTATCACCCGGCAGAGCCCCGTATTTTTCACCCTGTGAAAGAGAAACGGCTTCCGGAGAAATCGCATCAACCGACCTCATTCCGGTTTTCTTCTCCCCAAAATGAACGCGCGAAAGATCAATCGGCGAGTCCGTGCTGTGCCCTCCCTGAGCAGCCCGCAGCTCCGTAAACGAATCGATTCCGTAGCCAACCGTCGCCACCGGCATCGTGATGAGTGCCCGGGGAGGAGCGATCCCATCGGAAAGGTAAATCGGTAGAATCGCCCCCGGCTCAATATCCCGATCGACTTTCAGATACCCCACGTCCGTTCGCATCGCTTTGCGAACTTCGGGGTCTCCTAAGCTTCGATTCCCCGTCACGCTCCGATACTCGGGATGAGGGGCAAATCGTTTAACGAGATAAGTCTGCGCGCCGTTTTCTCGGCTGCCGATTCGAATTCCATTCCCCACTCGGTCCAAAAATTTTCGGCCCGTTAAACAGTGGGCGGCGGTGAGGATGAGTCGCGGGCTCACCGCAAATCCACTGCAAAACGATTCCGCTCCACCCTCGGACAGAAACCGTGATTCCATTCGAAAACCAAAAACCGATGGCATTGCCCCGGGCAGAATGCGCTCGCCGTGGTCGATCGCGTGGGCAGAAATTGCCGCCAAGGCATAACCACACACCATTAAAATCGAAACGAACAGCCGATTACGCATCCTGCGCTCCCCGGTGGAATTGCGTGAAAATCCTTTTCACGAGGGCTAAGCCCACCCCTTAGGCTAGGGAAGGCATGCTGCTTCTGTCAATCTTGCAGTGAGTTGATTAACGACTGAAAGCCGCGTTACACTGGAAGAGATGAAAACCGAAGACCTCCAACTGATTTCAACCCTCGGTCAAGCCCTCTACGCGAATCCAGCCCAAGCACAGGCGCGCTCGCTTGAAACGGTTGCCGCCATGTCGACGCTGGCCGGTGGACCGGGAGATGAGTTTCTGGAGCGCGCACTTGGGCTCATGCTTCACCAAGCGGAGCGTGATGGTTTACGCTCCAGCGTGAGTGGAATATCGAGCCCCTTTTTCCGATTGTCTGCCAAAGAGCGATTTGTGCTTTTCTTGCTCCACTCCGGCCGCGCTTCTTACCGAAGGGTGGCTCGTCTCCTCTCGATCACGTCCGAAGACGTGCAGGCCATCGCTTGGCAAGCTCGCGTTCAAATCGCCTCTTCGCCTGACGTCAGAATGACCGCTCCGCACCCGAGCGGCTCCTCAAAGCTAAAACAAAGTTGTCCCGAATATGATCCGGCAAAACCCTGGATGCAAAAATTTATCGATGACGAGATGGGCACTCCCGAACTCTCGTTTTTACAAAACCACACGGCGGTTTGTCCGGACTGTCAACGGGCTTTGAATTCGACGCGAGAGTTTTACTATGCCGTGGAGAAGTGGGTTCCGCTTTCCGTTGTGACTGCGAACACCGAAGAACTCGGAGCCACATTAAAACGCGCGCTCAGACGGGGCCAAATCGAGGCCGGTCAGTTGCCGAGTGATCTTCGTTTTTTCGAAGCGGTCGGACTTTTTATCCGTAAGCGCGAGAATCTGATTTGGTTGGGACTTCTCGGACTTCTTCTCTTCGCTCTGGCGTTCGCAAAAAGCCGAGTCAGTTAGAAAGTGGCGGTACGGATTGAATGAGTACCCGGGGTTATCGAGCGCCACTGATATTTAAATCGCCGAACTCGCAGGCATTCGCACTCTTTGAATTCTGTTAGGATTTTACAGTAAGATTTACGGCCCCAAAACTAGCGCCGAAGTTCGCGAGGTTCGAATTCATCACCGAGTTGCTCGTCGGTATAGGCGGCAAGAACGAAGGGCTTTTAAGCGGAAGGCTTTTCCTATAATGAGCGCGCCTAGTACTCCCGCACCGGCGGAGCCGCCTGCCACCCGGCATCTTGGCTCATGCGAACGTTAAACGTCCAACCCATGTGAATCTTTCCATCCGACTGCACAAGCCCTCGCGGTGGATTCGGAAAGCGCGGAATTTTCGCCCATGAAGTGGGCACGACTCGGTCGATGTCCGAATCTCCCGATCCGGTGGTGATCCGCGCCTCGATAAAATTTCCGTCCGCATCGAAAATAATGTCTGCGCTGGTGAGGTAATCCCCGGGCCGCGGTCGCTTTCGCAAGAGCACCGATCGAACGCCTGATTGCCAGATCGGCCCGATTTGTTCGTAAATGCGTGAGTAAAATGTGTAGTAAACACTCTCCGCCGTGTTCAGCATGTTTTCGGCGCCGACCGGAAGATTTCGGTCTCCCGTTTCTTGGTCCATCGCATTTGCGGCTCCTCGCCGCGCTCTGGCCTGCGCTTCATGTTCCTCTTCATTTTTCGCCGCGACAGGAAGGGACTGAAAATTAGAGAGATTCGAGAGGGGAATTTTTTGGGCTGGTCGCGCGGTTTGCTTTCGCGCTGCCGACTGGGCGGATTTCTTTTGAGCCGCTTTCGTTTCTTTGTCACTCGCGTTCGGATCGCCCTGAGGCACGGGGACTACGTTCGTATTTTTAGCCCGAGTTTCGCGCTCCACACTCCGGTTTCGATCACTCTCATACCGTGCGTTTTTCGGTTCGGGCGTTTTATCCTTCGGACGATTCGCATCTTTTGCGAGTAGAAATCCGCGCTCCTTCCAACGGTTTTTGATCGCCGCGAGTTTTTTCGCATCGATCTGCGTGACTTCGACCGGCGCAGATTTTACCGGAGGAAAAAATCTCGGAACAAGCCAGAAAGCTACGACGTGCAGTAAGGCCGCAACGAGCGCAAGGAGAAGCCACTTGAGCCATGCGCGTTTCTCACTCGGAGACGGCGCAGTCTCGGAGACGTAGAGATCGAGCGAAGGTTTTATGGACTCGGGCCGAGTCTCTTGGGCAAGCGCCATCGGGCCCAGTCTCTAGGGGATGCGCCCTAGAATCAACCTCCGGCTGTGCTCGACGCATCAGGCCGCGCGCTTTTTTGATCCGTTTCGGGTAGAGCCGAATTTTTCTCGGGTTTGCGTCCCTGAAGCGGCGAGTGCGGTTTCTTCTTCCGAGAGTTCGGGCTTCGCAGTCGCCTGATTCGTGGAAGTGAGCGTCGCGGTGGCCGCTGCCCTTTCCCCAGCCGCGGCCGCAGCTTTTTCATGAAAGTTTTGGACGATATCTGACAAACGCGCGATCCAGTTTTTTTGCTGAGAACTCAGCTCGCGAAGTTCCTTCATCAGCCTCGCGGCTTCTTTCAGTTCGTCGTCTCGGTCTTGGTGAAGTGCCTGGTACTGCGCCGTCAAACTCTTCATCTTCGCCTTAATTTCGGCTAATCTTCGATTTACGAGATCGATCAATTGCTCGCCATCCAGTCCGGATGGGTAGATGAAAACGTTTTCTTTCTGCACGCCGCGAGATTTCAGCTCTTCAATTTCTTTGTCTTTTTCGTCGACTTGTTTTTTCAGTTCGTCGATCTTCTCCGCCGCATTCCCGATCAGCGCATGGTGGGTAACCAGAGGTCGGTGGTAGTGTTCTTGAGTTTCCGGCGACTCCGAAAAACGCTCGAGCCGAGTCATGTTTGAGAGCGGTTCTATCCAGAGCGTGCGAAGCAGGTCGGTCGCGCGTTCCGCCGGGCCGCTCGGAAAAAGGGCACAAACCACTTCGATCTCACTCGAATCCGGATCAACGTGAATCCGGACCAAATCGGAATACTGCAGAAGGATTTGGCCGGCGGTCGAAGGAGTGAGAGCCCCTGGCCAGAATTGGTGCAGGACGTCCTTCACTTTCCATCCCGGCTCCGTGTAACAGAGGCGAAGACCGAGGCAATGCGCGTCCACTCCCACTTCGAAATAAGCGCGAGTCGCGCGGTCGGCATTACTTCGGGAGCGGTCGGCTTTTCCAGGACCATTATCGAAAATTAGGCTCCAAAATGCGGACACGAGCACACGCAGTGAGTTCGCGCGTTTATTCCAATGAGAGTTTGCAATTTCATTCAAGCCTAAAACGGTGTCCATGCGAAAGCCCATGCCGACTTGTGCGCTCCAAGATTCAAAATGAAGTGCGGCTGAAGGCCCGAGTAGTGAGCGCACTCCCCAGCGTGTCGAATCGCGCAGGAGAGACCGAAGAATCGTCGAAGCTTCGGTCGTGGCTAGGCGGTTTAAGTCGATCAAAATCGCGCGAAAGTGGTGGTCTTCTTCCTGAATTTCGACCGGCGAAACATCTTCTGCGAAATAACCGACCATGGTCGGGCCATGGGTCCGCGTGAGTCCGAAATGCGCTTCCAGTTTTTGGCAATGGAGGTACTGGTGCCAGGGGAGCATCAGGAGGTCGAGCGTCTCGCGTTTCACGCGGTCGACCAATTCCTCTTCGGTCAGCGTTCCCGGATAGTAACGAATCTCCGCGAAGTTTCGGAGAGAGTTAAGCGCGCGCAGCGCGATCTGCGTCTTCTCGCGAGAGAGACACGGATCTGTGACGAAACCGATGGTAAAGGGTTTTGAACCTTGCATTTATCTCTCCCGGACGTTTCTCTTATCGGTGTCCCGGCAGGAATACCTAAGGGACTAAACATCGCCCCTACGGAAAGCTCATGTCCAATAATACCAAGCAGTTAGCCGCCGACACCCCTAAATACGTCACCACCGCCATCGTTTATCCAAACAGCCGCATTCACATCGGCTGGGCCTGGGAATGCATCGCGACGGACTGGCTGGCGCGGGGATACCGAGCCCTGGGTTTTCCGACTCGGTTCGTCACTGGGATGGATGAACATTCCTCGAAAGTCGCGAAAGCGGGCGAAGCGAAAGGGCTCGGCGCGCAGGAATATTGTGACCAAATGGCTGAGGACATCCGTACGTCGCTCGGAAAAATCGACGTGGCTTATGACCGTTTCATTCGGACGTCCGATGCGGATCATAAAAGGGTCGTAAGCCGCTTAGTCGGCAAAGCTTTCGAGCGCGGCGACATTTATAAAAATCGCTACGAAGGTTATTACTGTGACGGTTGTGAAGCTTTCTACCTCGATAAAGACCTCGTCGAAGGAAAATGTCCTCACCACGGGACCGCGCCGAAGTGGATCGCCGAAGAGAATTATTTTTTCAGGCTTTCGAAATACCAAAAAGACATCGAGAAGCTTTTCGCAGAAAATCCCGATTTTCTTCAACCGGCGAATCGGCGTGCCGAAGTGCTCACGTTCGTTCGCGAAGGCTTAAGAGATTTTTCGATTTCGCGCGCTGGCCAGTCGTGGGGAATTCCGCTGCCCTTCGATGAAAAACACGTGGTTTACGTTTGGTTCGACGCGCTTTTAAATTACATCACCGCCGCTAATTACGATGTCTCGAAGGAAGACGGGGGAGAAGCGTTTCGAAAAATCTGGCCAGCCTCGGTCCATGTGATCGGCAAAGACATCACGCGCTTCCACGCCGTGTATTGGCCGGCGATGCTCATGGCGCTGGATCTTCCCCTTCCGAAAAAAGTTTTCGCCCACGGTTGGATGAATCTAAAAGGCGACCGCATGTCAAAATCTTCGGGGAACGTCGTTTCTCCGGACGATGTGCTCGCGATCGCAAACAGCGACCAGCTCCGGTACTACCTGTTGGCCGAAAATGAATTCAGTGGTGATGGAAATTTCGCTTACGAACTTCTGATCCTGAAAGTGAATGCGGATCTTGCGAATGACTGGGGAAATCTGGTGAACCGCACGATCAACATGACCCGGAAATACTTCCCGGGCGAGAGTCTGGACTTTAAATCGTCCACTCCGAATGGAACGACTCACTCGACGGAAATTAGGGAAAGTTTTGCCAAACTGCCCGGCGAACTTTTGACGGCACTCGATTCGCTCGATCCGAAGGCCTACGCTCAAGCTTGTGCAGCGAGATCCCGGATTTTAAACCTTTACATCGACCGCATGAAGCCTTGGGCGCTTGCGAAAACGGCCACGCCAGAGTCACTAGCCGAACTCAGAGAAGTCCTTTACACTTTGATGGAAGGCATTCGTCATACGGCTGCCGGATTTAGACCTCTTTTACCGAATGGGATGCTGGAAGTATTTCGTCAGTTGAACGTTCCGGAGACGGAGATTGGGAAAGTAGAGTGGGGACAAGTTGGCATCGCACCGGGCGAGCCGAGCCCGATCTACCCCAGGCTTGAAATGCCAAAGGATCCGGAGACCGCAACCGCCCAGACTTAATTCCAGGAGGGAATCTGAAGTCAAAAAAATCGAAGGAATCGATCGAAGCAGTCGGCAAATCGGAAATCGTCGAAGGATCACGCCTTCGCTCGAGAGTTTTCGGCGTGGTCGGTGGCCTGGTCGTGCTCTCGCTCCTGGCGTCGGCGCTCTCCCTGCTGCAAATTTCTAAAACCAACCGCACGCTCGATTCGATTAACCGCATTTCTTTGCCTTTGAATAAACTCTTTGCGCAGATGCAGATCGATGCCGATGTGTTTCGCCGCGAATCCACGCGGGGGATCGGGAGTGTGCACTGGAACGACCCGCACTGGATTCCGCGCGCCATACCCACTTGGATCAGCGAAGTGGTCGATGGGGAGCTCGACCGCATGGCAAAGCTCGTGGCCGAGCTGCCGCCCGAAATGTCGGCCGACTCATCTCCAGATGGTGCTTCCGCTCGAACTCGCATGGACTGGGACGCGTGGGCGCGTGACCTCTCATCAGATTTCGAACGCATCAAATTCGAAGGCGATGGAATTTTTCGCGCGCTTGAGCTGAAGGATTACACCGAAGCATCGCGAAGGTTTCCCGCTTGGAATTCGGTCATGGAAGACTGGACGAAGAAACTTCAGGGAGGAATTCAGGTCCACGAGTCTTCGCTACGGGAGAGGTTCAGCGATACGCAGTCGAGTGTTGCCCAACTTCGAACGGGGCTGGAACTCATTTTCGGAGTGGTCGTCGCGCTCTCGCTCCTGATGCTCTGGCTCGGCGAGCGGGCGCTTCGCCCCCTCGATGAGTTAACCAGACTCGTCCGATCGATTACTGAGCGAGGTCTCCGCCGGGGGGATAAAGAGTCACTGCCCGAGATGGCGATGAACCGAAACGACGAAGTGAGTGCGCTCGCGCGTGAATTTCACCGCATGGCCACCCAGCTTCTCGAATGGGAAAAAGTCGTGGACGGCCAAAAACGCGTGCTCGCCGATCAGAATCTCCTCCTAAAAGAAAAAGTGCAGCTCCAAGAAAAACTCAAAGAGATCGAACACCTCGCGGCCGTCGGACGACTGTCTGCTCAAGTCGCCCATGAGGTGAGAAATCCACTGCATGCGATCGGTCTGGAAGCGGAACTGGCGCTCGAATCGACGATGGCACCGCCCGTTCGCCTTGCCCTCCAGGCCATTCTTTCTTCGGTTGATCGGTTGGAAAAAATCACGGAAAATTACCTTCGTCTTTCACGCATGGGAACAGGCGAAAAAACAGAAGTCGACCTCGCGCAGATTTTGGAAAACGTGCTCGCGATCTATGCCACCGCCATCGAAAAAGCAACGCGCGAGCGGGGCGTGCGCGTGGACTGGATGCGTTCGGGAAAAGGCCGACTGAACGTCAGGGTCGACCAAGCGAACTTAGAACAAGCGATTGGAAATTTACTCCAAAACGCGCTCCAAGCTGGCGGCACCCAGATTGCGTTCCGTCTCGGCACTCTGGAAAGTGGGCGGATCTACCTCCGCGTCGAAGACAGTGGGGCGGGAGTGCCGGACTCCGTGAAGCAGAAACTCTTCACGCCGTTTTCGACGACAAAGGCGCAGGGCACGGGCCTCGGTTTAAGTTTTGTGAAAAAGGTCGCCGAAGAAAACGGCGGAGAAGTGCATTTCGTAGAACAAACCGAACTGGGCGGGGCGGGGTTTGAAATTTTACTGCCGCAAGCCACCGTTCAGATGGCGGAAGAACGTCAGTCGAATCGAGAGGCGATGATATGAGCGCGAACACCGGGGACGTTATTCATTCGGGAAGCAATGCCCTGTCGATTTTACTCGTCGATGATGATCTGGCATCGCTGGGCAGCACGCGAAAAATCCTCGAATTCGCGGGCTATTCTGTCGAGACGGCAGGGGATGGGCAGGCCGCGATCGAACGCATCCGACTCGTCGGTGCGCCGCGAATCGATCTGGTGATCAGTGATGTGCGGATGCCACGCATGACGGGGCTTGAGTTTTTACGGGCTCTTCGTCACGCGGGCAAAACCATACCGGTGGTGCTCATGACGGCCTATGGCCGCGTGGAAGATGCGGTTTGGGCGATGAAACTCGGCGCGGTCGATTTCCTGTCGAAGCCTTTCAAGCGCGCGACGTTGCTCGAGGCCGTCGAAATATCGATGAAACGCATGCAAGCGAATGCCACTGCCGCAGCAAATTCCGCGGTTCGCGCAGCGAGCGCGACTGCGAAACCCGGCACCGAAATTTCCACCACCGGTAAATCGGACGCCGCCGGAAAACGAGGCGCATCTCGCATCGCCGGTCGATCGCTTCAAGCCGAGAGGCTGCGGGCCTGGGTGGAGCAAGTCGGAACGACGACCGCAACCGTGCTGATCCAAGGAGAGAGCGGTACTGGAAAAGAACAGGTTGCACGAGCGCTCCATGAGACGTCCCCGCGTGCGCAAGGCCCTTTTATGGCCATTAACTGCGCAGCTTTGCCTGAGAATTTACTTGAGAGTGAACTCTTCGGTTACGAGAAGGGTGCATTCACGGGAGCCGTCGGCGCAAAGATGGGACTTTTCGAAGCCGCAAGCGGAGGCACTCTTTTCTTAGACGAAATCGGGGACCTCGCCGTCAGCCTCCAGGCGAAACTCTTGCGCGTCCTGCAAGAAAGCGAAGTGAGAAGGCTCGGGTCCTCCACCTCGAAGCGCATCGATGTGCGCGTGATTTCGGCTACGCACCAGCCTTTGAAACGGCTTGTGACCGAAGGGCGTTTTCGACAAGATCTTCTGTTTCGGCTCGAAGTCGTTTCGCTCGATCTGCCCGCGCTCCGTGCTCGGTTAGAAGACCTTCCTGATTTCACCTCTCTCTTTGTGCATGAAGCGGCTACTCGCCACGGTAAATCCGTCGTAGCGGTGGCACCGGATGCATTCGAAGTCCTTTCTCGTTACGCATGGCCCGGAAACATTCGCGAACTTCAGAACGCCATCGAACGCGCGGTCATTTTCGCTTCCAGCCCCGTCGTGCAGGCGAAGGATCTCCCGCCTCACGTGCTTGAACTCGCGGGCAAGGGCCTCGGCCTCGAACAATCTCCGCACTCGATCACCATCCCGGTCGGTACGCCGCTCAGGGAAGTGGAAGAGATGATGATTCGTCGAACCCTGGAGCTCACCCAGGGCGATAAAAACCTCACGGCAAAATTACTCGGAATTAATTCACGCACAATTTACCGGAAACTCAAAGAAGATGGCGCTGAAATCGAATGAACCTGACCTGCATTTTTCCTCTCGTCGCTTTTTGTATTTTTTTCGCGGTCCCATTCGCCCACGCGAATTTCGCATGTTCTTGGACGCTTCGTTCGGCAGGGTGGACAGAGCGATCGTCTTTCCTTCGTCCCGTAGTGGCGTTTAAAATTCCTGCTGCCATCGTCGTCGATGGTGAAAAGGAACTCGGGTCGCTATCGGTGATTAGCGAAGAATTCCTCACTCAACTCGGAACGAGTAAAGTTTCCTTCGAAAAAATTTCCGCGTCGACTTATGCTTATTACCCCAAGAATCCCGAATTTCCGGCATCTCTCCGGGAAGGGGCGACTTCACGTGGCGGGGGACGAGATCTTTTGGTGGCCGGACCGGTTTCTCTAAAAGGTTCCGGACCGAATCGTTTTTTTAGTCGGAGTAATGGGAATTTCAGCATTGGTAATTTTCGGACGAATGGCTTGGTGCCCATCGTCGATAAAAATTCTAACTTCGGTGGGGGTTTCACCGAGTACATCGTGGCGAAAAATTTTCAGGAAATGCAGATTCCGGTGATCGATCATGGTGCGCTCATCCTGATTCCGAAAACATTTCATCCTTCGGTTTCCGAGTTTGCGCCGGCGCAGCGCCCGATCCAAATCGTACGGGATCTTTCTTCGATGCGGGAATCGATGGCCGACCGGGTTCCCGAGACCGATGACCGCATTCGGCTTGCGGCGAGTCTGGTCTTTTGGAATATCGATCATGGCGCTCTCAATCCGGAAAATCTGACGATCGATGGAAAACTCATCGACCTGGGTCACGTCGGTCCCGGTTATCCGGTGACGAGCGGCACCCACCGCTGCACGATCTGCGCAGGATCGTCGGGTAGTGATTTCGATGGAACTCACTTGAGTGTGGTTGATTATTATTTTCCGAGTTTTCTTCCGAAAAGGGACGCGGATAGAAAGGCTGTTTCTTTAAACGCGTATCGAAAAGCAGTCGAATTCGCCCGCTCTAACACCAGTTTTCTCTCTGATAGCGAGTGGAAAAAATTTATCGCCGAATTTTTAAAACCCGTGGTTTCGGGTCGTGAATTTTCCCTCTCTGCCGATCAGATCCATGCCCTCCAAGCTGCGGTGAATGAAGCGATCAAGCTGAATCCCGCATCACTTCGTTCGACATCGAGTTTTCGAAATGAGGAAGGGTCCGGAGGCGGCAGAATATTCATGGACGGTCCGGGAAAGCTCTCGGTGCTCCAAGACGCCATTCTGGGAACATCTGACCGCGCTTACCGGAATCGACTGGAAGCGGGATCGGTGCTCAGGCTGACGGGGCAATTTGAAAACGAAAGGTTTGCCCTCTCTTTGCGTTTCATTGCCCAAATGGCGGCCACGCGCGGTTTTGTATCGGGAGATGAATACGCATCGAATTTGAATAAGCTCGAAGGACTCATCGAACCCGGGAAGGATCTGGCGGCCGCTCACCACTTTCGTTCCCTGATTTCGCTTTTTGAAACCGCTTTCTCGGGTTCCGCGGTCGATGGGGAGAGGTTACGAAGCTTATTCAAAGAATATCCTACGGCCGGAGAAATTCATTTCGGCGCGGAAAACGCACTGATGAAACTTCCACTCGGGGTTTCGGACGCAGATTTAAAACGCGAACTCCAGATTCTGCTAGAGAAGTACCGGACGCCGAAACAAATCGATCCGAAAAGTTTCAGCCGCGCGATCCGAGACTGGCAGATTTAGATTAAAGAGAATCGCGTTTGCTTCTGGACTTCGGAGCACGGGATGAAAAATCAGAAAACAGTTCCTCAAGCCGAAGCCAGGCGTCTGCTCGGCGTCGCTCAAAGAAGAAGAGTCGAATGTCAGAGGGAGTGCGCTTCCCCTTGAGCAATGATTCATGAAGCCTTGCACCGAGCCAGTGACCTAAGAACCGCGAAGTAGTAAAAATGACTTCTGGATCCACTTTCGCCAATTGGGTGATCGCACGGGCGCGGGTACCCCCAACTGGAGAACTCAGGTCTGAAGTCAGTTTTCGGCTCTTCGCCTCATGCAGAAAAAGCGCGTCGCGGGGATTTTTCCGCAGCTCTTTCAAACGTGATTCATGATCGATGGGAAAGTCGCATTTCCGTCTGGGATTAATGAGCAGAGATCCGAGAAACCCAAACGCGTGATCGAGCGTGGAAGAAGCGAAATCATCTCGAGCCTCTTCACCCATTCCCCGAAAGGGTCGCTTTCGGGGATTATCGTGGTGAAGAAGGTGAACGGATGCAACTTCGGCAGCGGCATTTTCCGAGAAAGATGCCACGTAGACCAAAACCGAGTTCTCGTCTTCTCTTAAGTAAAACCTTTCTTGAGAGCGAAGGAGTTTGCGCCACCAACGAGGTCCGCCTTGAAGGTCTTCCCAGCGCGCGAGTTCCAAGGAAGAATACCCGGCGTCGGGAATCTGGAAGAACCGGGCCACTCCGCTGCCGTAGATGCGCATCCATTGGAGAAACTCTTCTTCGGCGTCCTCTTCGTCCTCATCGATGAACCGGGCGAGGTCGCCACGAATCCAGTTCACGAGCGACTGAAGTTTCGTCCACGGAGTGCCCGAGAAAATGCAAACGTGCGCTCCCTCCAGCGCTACGAGGTTTGCGTTTTGTTCGAGACCTTTCGCTGCGAGTTTCCAAAAAAGTTCGTCGCGGTTTTGGTGCAGGACGAGGAGTTCAGGATCGTGAATTCCATTTCGACGTGCGACCGTGCGAATCGCAAGCGGCAGGTGAGAGGGACTCAGGTGGTATTCGCCGTAAATGACCACGACTTTTCGCGGACGCGGACGAAGTTGTTCATCCACGATCAGACCGGCCGCCCATTCGTCCCGTGCTCCGAGGTCTCCCGCTTTCCGAGCCCCGGGTATCAGCGACGCAAGCGGCGGGAGAAGTTCTTTCGGACGGTTCAACGCCACGATTTCCATTCCCTGGTCCCGGGCGAAATGGAAAAGGCCTCGGTAGTTTTCCCACGGAAATCCCCAAGTGGTTTCGTAAGAGACGGCGCGAAGAAACGCGTCCTCGCTCATCTGTCCGCGTAGCCACTGGTCGAGGTGGACCTGATGATGGGACGAAATGCACTCGACCGCGAGAACCATTTCGCGAGCGGGAATTTTTTTCACCAGTTCTCGGAGCAGTCGAAGCACGGCGCGCTGCGATTGGCCGTAGGTGTGGTAGTCGCCCATGAGCAGCACATCCGACACGGCCGCGCGTGCCACGACTTTCGCGACTGAAATGGGTTTTACGTTTCGCTCGAGTTTTGAGAGTTCTTGTTGGTAGGTTTTTTCGTAAGCCCGGATCGCGGGCGGCGTTCGGCCCAGTAACGCAGCCGCCTCTTTCAAGAGCGACGCGTGAATGGAGCGTTGGAGGGTTTGGAGTTCGCGTTTCGTTTGTTCACTTGAAAGGGGCGAACGCGATTTCCGTCTCAAGCACGGATCTCCCGCCAAGCAAACGCCATCCGATCACCGAAATCATACGGTTCTACATGCACGCTGGGTCGGAGCGCGCTCACAAAACCGCGCATCCACGCTGATTCCAGATCTAAGACGGGATGCTGAGTGAAAAACAAAAGTTCGGATGCGGTTTGGCGAATGATGACGAGCTGGTCTCGGTAAAGGGTGTAAAAGGGAGTTTCTCGGTAAGCCGCAAACACCGGACCCAAGGATGGGAAGCGATCGTCGCTTCGGTCTTTCCACTGGGTCGAAGAATAGCGAAGGGCCTCTTCCTCGGCCAGTCGAAGCGCCCGAGAAAGCAGAGGGGAGCGTTTTTCCCGCAGGGTCGCAAAAACACTTTCCCAATCCATCAGCAGCGTGCGCAGAATCTGCTTTAGGGTGGCCACCATCTCCGCACCCGTCTCTTCGTACAAAAAGTCGTCGAGTTCGAAAGTGTCATTCGCTAATTTCGCCTCAAACTCATGCACCGGTTTCCAAGAAAGATCGGGCACCGACTCTTTCCACCGTTTTAAAAGCGCATAAAGTTCAGCCAATCGCGAGAACTCGAGGCGCTCTAAATCCGATGCGTGACGTTCGTACCAAGCCATGGATTAAGCGTACTCGGACTCTAGTGAGTAGGCAATCCCACGTCAGTAGGTGGTCATTCACCGTAACTGCGCTTTCAGTTACGGTGGATGACCACCTACTCACTAGAGTTCAGGAATTCCAGACGAGAGCCAAGATTGGAGCGAGGACCGCTTGCGTTCGAGGTCCACGGAGGAAGCGAGGATGTCGCTTGCGGCGGATTCGGCGATTTCGAGAGACCGCGGAAGGCGAATGGTTTGGACGAGTTCGCTCCAAGTCGGGTGAACTTGGTTTTTTGCTTGGTCCCACGCCATGTCAGCCAGCATGCGGTGGTCGAATAGAACTTTCGCGAGTGCGCCGGACTCGGTCATGAGCAGCATCCCGTTTTGGGGTGCTTTCAGACGATCCAGTTTCGTGATTGGGCTATTCACCGGGATTTGGCCGACGATGCGCACGAGCGAATGCTGAGTGAGGGGAAGGGAGTCACCCGTGCGGAAAAGTTCGAGGAGCTTTGTCCACTCGATGCGACCTTCGCAAGTGAGGTAGGGTTTGATGCGCAGGAGAGAGCGGTCGACTTCGCGCAGGGCCCGGCTCATGGCGATGAAACGGAGTTCGGGACTGAGCGACGTCGCACTGACCCGGATTTGCTCGGGCACTTTTACGAGCAGCGCGACGAATTCGCGAATCTCGGAGACGTGGCCTTCCCGCACGATCGTTTTCGCAAAGACTTCCGGGATCGGCAGCATTTTCAAAAGCGATTCAGAAAGCACCCACCGATCGCCTTTGCGTTCGGCATGGTGCTCTAACCACTGCGAGATTTTTTCGTTTTCTAAGAAGCAGCGAATCGGATCCATCCAAGACTCGCTCGGAAGAAGGAGGGCAAATCCCGTGTGCTCTAAACCGTCGGTGAGTTCGCTAAACGGTTTCACTGAGAGGCGGCGGTTTTCGATTTTTCCATCTTGCCGAAACTCTGGACGGGATTCGATAAAGAGCGCGGGCAGCGATGGGTCGAGCGAATTCTTCACTTCCGTCGAAGCTTTGTGAACGGGCCGAACGGTCGCGAGGGTTGCGAGCGGGACGGTACCACGGGACAGCGCCTCGAGATTCGAGAGGGATTCTGCGGAACTCGGATCTGGCCACCGAGTCATCCAATCCTTTTGTGAAAAAGGGCTGAGTTGGGCGGAGAGTCTCCAATTCATTCGGGTCGGAAGCGTTGGAATTCCGAGTTGCTCAGAAGGCGCAGCCGTCGCAAGCACGTCGGCGAGAAACGGTGAAATTTCAACATGGGACTTAATCGCGCCTTGGCCAAGCCACCGCACCGGACGATGCGCGAGACGCACTTCGTGTTTCAATTCACGTTCGAAAACGTAGATAAACCTCGGAAAAAGCGGACGCCGAGTCGGCAGCGAATGTTCCACGTGGGAGAGATCGACTTCGGCGATGAGCTTTGCGCGTCCTAAGATAAATGAGAGCGCTTCGCCGCCCTCTTCCTGCGTGAGAGGTTCCTCGCGTACCCAGAGGAGTCTTCCACCGGGACGAATCTTGGTGATTGCGACGCAGGCTTGGAGCGTGCCGAGGTGCGTACCGGCGGCTCGCAGTTTTTTAAAAAACGGCAGAGCGTCGAGCTGCGTTTTGATGCGACTGGCTTTCACGGAGCGCTCTTCCGCGATCCAACCGAAATCGCAGGCTTCCATATCGGAGAGCAGCGCTTGAACACCGGGCTTTAATCCAGGGGCAACGAGCGAGAGCTGTTCTTTCGGATGGGTGTCGAGGCTATTTCCATTCGACCAAATCGGGGGACCTTTCGGTCCCCACCAGAGGTCGACCATTTCTGAGATGAGGAGTGCGAATGTGTTTTCTTCGCAGCCGATCCACTGCACGGCGTTTGTGTTTCCATGCGTGATTTGGCCAAGGCGGAGGGTAGAGGTGAAAGCAATTTTTCGCAGGCCCGACGAGGTCCGAGCCGCAGTGGTCCACCGGATGAGTTCATTCGATGCTTCTTGGTAAAATCTCGGATCGTAGCCGAGAAGTTCGGGCCAATCGGGACTGAACCTCCGACTATCGGTGCAGAGGTCGAGTAAAAAAACCGGCGACTCTTCTTTCAAGTCGATCTCTTGCAGCGTTTTGAAAAGTTCGTCCTGCAAAAGGGCCGGAGGAGAATACCAGGAGTAAAGATTCGGACGAGTGAGGTGAAAACTTTCTCGGTGGATCGGCACATGCGGGCGGAGCGCCGTCGAGAGTTCGAAATTCAGTTTTCCGAGGTGATCGACTCGAAACGGACGAAGGCCGCGGTCACTCCACCTCTTCAGTAAAATCGCCTGCCCGAGGGTCATGAGCGCTATTTCCTCAAAGAAAGAAAAAAGAGCCTGATTTTCGTTGGTGGAACGCTGAGATTGCAACCATGCCAGCAAGTTCGGACGTCCCGCGCCGCCCGCGAGTCGATTCAGATGGGCGGAAATCGCGTCACGCCGAGAAGGATTCAGACTGAGCAAGCACGTCGGCCGCGATTCCAAATCAGAAACCATCGCGTGGATGATCGACACGAGTCCGGCCGGAAGGCTTCGCGCCCGCGTGAGTGGGACGGCCGCGGGTGGGGGCGAGAAAACAGGAGCATTCGGTGGAAATGGAGTGGGTGGAAACGGAGGAGGAGAAGGCGGATTTTCAGACGGTTGCGATTTAGAAGCAGGCGATTTCAGAAAAGAGGCCATCGCCTTTTTCGTATCGGATTTCGGCGGAAGCAGTGATCGAATCTCTTCGCGTAACGCATCGTCCGATTCCGCCATTTCGCCAAGCGTTGGCATCAGCAGCTTCCGCATGGAAGTGCTAGAACTTCCGGTCATCCCTGAGGACGACCGGCCGAGTTGGTCTGACGGATTTCGCATTCGCCTGGAGTTCCCCTATCCAAATCTTAAACGCCGGCTGGAGGAGAAGTTTTAGCAAGGCCGACGTCCGGAGTGGAAGTTTTTTGACAGAATTTTTCCGAGAGTGTTCCACTGTAAGGCTTTTTGGCCTGGCGACGCGCATTAAACACCCGCACCGAGAAATTTTCGGTTACGCTCAGGCGCATGATTCGAATCACCGCTGGAGAATGGAAAGGGCGAGGAGTCACGACTCCTCCTCATCTTGCAACGCGTCCGACGCAGGCGCGACTGCGTCAAGCTTTGTTCAACTCGATCCAGTTTGACATTCCTAACGCGAAGATCTTGGACCTTTTTTCTGGATCGGGCTCTCTCTCTTTCGAGGCACTTTCTCGGGGTGCGGCGGGTACCTTGATGGTCGATAATCACCGAGGTGCAGTGGATGCGATCAAAAAAAATATTCGGGATTTCAGCGCGGGCGACCGCGCGCGACTGATTCCAGATGACTTGGAAAAGTCGATTCCTCTGATCTTAAAGTCTGCTCCGTTTGATTTTGTTTTTGCGGATCCTCCCTACTCAGCAGGGTGGGAAATGAAGCTATTAAATGAGTTCCCCTGGGACCGACTTCTGGTGGAAACCGGTACCTTTTGCCTAGAGTGGGGGACCCTCAAAAGTAAAATCGAATCTGTACCCGATGAGACGGAGCATCTCGTGAAGATTCGTGAGAAAGTTTATGGAGATAGCGTCTTGACCAGCTATCAAAGGAAGCCGATATGAGCCCCCAATCAAGCGCGACAAGGCGAGCGATTTATCCTGGATCTTTTGATCCTCTGACGAATGGCCATTTGGATATTCTCGATCGCTCGCTTGCGATCTTTCCGGAGATCACGATCGTGGTTGCCGGCACCGGACAAAAAAATCCGTTTTTTACTCCCGAAGAGCGAGTGGAGCTCATTCGCTCAGTCGTGAAAGATCGTCCCGGAGTGACCGTAGACCGTTGGCCAGGTTTGATCATGGATTACGCGAAAGAGAATCACGTTTCCGCAGTGATTCGTGGACTTCGCGCCGCGAGTGATTTCGAATACGAATTTATGATGGCCAGCATGAATAAGCAGTTGAATCCCGATGTCGAGACGCTGTTTATGATGACGGCGCAGCACCTCTATTTCGTGAGCTCCAGCATGATCATGGAACTTGCGCGCTACGGCGGTGACATCAGCGGTTATGTTCCAAAAGAAGTTTTAGGCGCCGTTCTGGGTAAGCGGGATCAGTTGGCTGCAGCATCAAGCCTCAAGGCTAGAAAGTAAAAGTCGAGACGATGGCGAACGGAAACAAATCGGCGATTGCAAAGCGTCTGGACGGGGTATCCGAAAGCGCGACCCTGAAGTTAAATGCGTTGGTTCAAGCCATGCGCGCACGGGGTGAAGACGTGATTAACTTAACTGCCGGAGAGCCCGACTTCGCTCCACCCGAAGCGGCCAAAGCAGCCATCCGAAAAGCGCTCGACGAAAATCGAAATAAATACACGCCCGTGGGCGGACTTCCTGAACTGCGCGAACGAGTCGCAAAAAAAACGAATGCCCAACAGCCCGAGGTGGTGTCGCGATTCGGAGAGTGGAAAGGCTCGGACGTTGTCGTTTCAAACGGCGGCAAACAAGCCATTTATAACGTGATGATGTCGCTTCTGAACCCAGGCGACGAAGTGATCATCCCTGCACCTTATTGGCTCAGTTATCCCGAGATGGTGAAACTTGCCGAAGGCGTGCCGGTCTTCATTCAATCGCGCGAGGACCGAAAATTTAAAATCGGGGTGGATGAACTCCGCGCGGCGGTAACGCCGAAGACTAAAATTTTAATTCTGAATTCACCTTCGAATCCGACCGGCTCGACGTACACGAAGGGTGAGTTCGAAGCGATCGGAGCTTACCTCGTAAAAGAAGCTCCTCATGTGTGGGTTATTTCCGATGAGATTTACGACCGAATTTTATTTCAGGATGGGAAATTCCATTCTTTTCTAGACGCTGCGCCTGAACTTCGTAATCGTGCCGTCACTGTCAACGGACTGTCGAAATCGGCCGCGATGACCGGTTGGCGAATTGGTTGGACGGTCGCGCCTCCCGAGCTCACCTCTGCGATTCTCACCCTTCAAGGACAGTCGACCAGCGGGATTAATTCGCTTGCCCAATACGCAGGAGTCGCGGCTTTAGATTTACCAGAGGATTCTTTTACCGAGATGGTGTCAGCGTTCAAACGCCGTCGACGTATTGCGTTGGAAATCCTCGCGAAAGCTGCCAAACTAAAAGTGTTTCCGCCAGAAGGCGCATTTTACGTTTTCTTAGGGATCGAAGCATTCTTGAAAGAGGGGGAAGATGCGATGCAGTTATCTGAAACCCTCATTCGCGAAGCGAAAGTCGCGGTCGTCCCGGGGGGGCCATTCGGAGCGCCTTTATGGGTTCGAATGAGTATCGCAATGGATGACGAGACTTTAAAAAAAGGTTGTGAGCGCTTAGTGAGCTTTTTTACTCGCTGATTTCGCTACGGAAAGGACGTCCGTGCAAAACAGAATGATTCTTACCGTGCTCTGCTCGCTGTTGCTTGCCACGGCCTGCGCGAAAAATCCGAATTTTTCCTGTGATTCCGATCAGGGGAGGAATGCGATCGTTGCCGAAGTCGACCAAGAGCTGAGTCGGCAAAACTGTGCGGGCGCGTTGATCGTGATTGAACCTTACTATTCGCAAGTGGGTTGCGGAACCGACGACATTCGCCAGGCGCGTGCGGCGGCGAATTCCTGTGCGGCGAATATTAATTTTTTCCAGCTCGTGGATGACCTCGGAACGAGTAATCTTCTTGGGAGTGGTCTTTGGGTTGCGCTCACGCGCCTCTTTCCTTCGAGCGTGAATGATCAGCGTCTGACTGCGGGCCAGAATGCACTCGACGCTCTTTTCGCCTTGAGAAAGCCCGGAATTTTAACTCCGCCCGCTTACATTATTTCCCCAAATTCGGTGAACCCTGGCTCTCTACTTGCCGGTGATCGCACGGAGGATTCAAACCTCTATGCGATGTTGGTTTCCATGTCGCTCGTCGGAACTTTGCAAAACCGATTCGGAGCTCCGCAGGGGAACTGGCATAAAGGCCAAAAACTGGGCGCCACTTTGGGAAATCCAAATGGTTGGGAAACAGTGACCGCGGTGGATGTGAATGCGTGTACCTACGCCGGAGCCGTCCTCACCCTGTTTGATTCAATCGGCCAGGTGACGAATACGATCGGGACTTCCCTCGGAGGAAACGCGGGAACCGCGCTCACCACCGCCGCCTCCATATTTAGCACTCTCATGGACACGGCTTGTGAGGCGGGTTGTTCTGCGTGCGGACTTGCCGCCGGTTCCTGCACGCCCTGTCCATTGACCCTTCGCGATCGTAACTCTTGTAAAGGAATCGCAACCGATAAGCCGAGTTGTGCGGCCGCGGGGATCGCAGCCTTCATCGATTCGAGTGTGGCCGGATGGCCGAACTGATGGAACCGGAAACGCGCAGCACGTTTCAAATCCGAGCAAACCGGATTAAATTTCTGGTCGGCGTTTTATTTTTAGTCAGTAGTTTAGGCAGCAGCGCAGAGGCTTCGATGAATCGAAGTTTGCTCAGAAGTCCGGAAGCACTCGCTATGGGAGGCGCTTACACCGCCATCGTCGATGATGGAGACGCACCCTTTTACAATCCCGCTGGCGTCGCCGGCATCGATGGCATTTCGCTGCACTTTCTCACCGTCGATCCTGTAGTGTCAGACTGGGTCATCGATGGCTGGAAGACGATGAAGGATTTGAAAAATCCGAAGGGCTCAGATTTGAACCGGCTGATGGGCCAGAATATTTCAGTCGCAACCACTGCGCGTGCAGCTTTACTTGCGCCCGGATTTGCATTGGTCGGATTTTACGATGTGCAAGGCGCGCTGTACGCGAAAAATCAGGCCCTCCCTAAAATCGAATACGGTTACCAACGAACCGGCGGAGTGCAAACGGCTTTTGCGTTTTCGACGACGGACGGACGTCGGAAAGGGCGAGGCCGAAAAAATGGGGAGATGTTGAACGAGTGGCGTTTCGGTCTCGGCGCGAAATACATTTCGAGAACCGGCGGTTATCGACTCATTACGGCTGCGGAACTTTTTTCAATCGACAGCACCAGTTTGAAAAGTCTCATCGGCGGGCAGGGCACAGGTTACGGGATGGACCTCGGAGTCCAGCGCGTGCAGCGGCTGAATCGCGATTTGACGCTTCAGTGGGGAGCTGCTTTTTTAAACATCGGCGACGTTTATTTCGGTAACGGCGCGACCCCATTGAAAGGGGACCTCTCCACGGGAGTCGGACTGACTTATCGTTACGGATTAGCTGCGCTCACGCTCGCCTATGATATTCAGCAGCTGAACCGCAGCGATGATTTCCAGAAAAAGCAAAATGTCGGCGCGCGGTTGAAACTTCCGCTCATCGATCTTTACCTCGGAAATCATCAAGGGTTTCTCACCTACGGCGCGGCGGCAGATGTGTGGTTACTGCGCGTGGCGGGAGTGGTCTACAAAGAAGAGCTCGGCTATTATCCGCAGCAAGACACGGAAAGCCGCTTCTCGCTCCGGGTAGATTTTAAACTCGAGTTCTAATTTAAAGGCTTGGAATTAAAACCGGAGTGGATTGGGAAGAGAGTGGGGTCGACCCCAGCTGGCCAGAAGAGTTCGCGCCCCAGCAATACCCGGCGCCGGTCGCTAAAACCGCACAAGAATGATTTTCCCCAACGCCCAGAATCGAAACTCCCGACGAGATTCCGGTAACCACCGCTGGAATATCGCGACTCGTCGTCGATGAATCCCCTAGCTGGCCGAAAAAATTATATCCAAAGCAGGAGACTCCGTTGGATGCGTTCACTCCACAGCCGTGTCGCGCTCCAAGAATAATTTTCGAAAAATTTGCGAGGTTTGTAATGGTCGCTCCGGTCGTTCGTGCAGTCGGTGAATTTCCGTCTCCGAGCTGACCATCGGTATTTGCGCCCCAGCATCGGACCGTGCCACCGGTGAGAATAGCGCACGACGAATTGCCCCCATTCGCAGTAGAGACGACAGTGGAAACTCCGCCAGACGGTGTGACGGGTATTCCAGAGTTGGTGGCCAGACCCCCGTTTCCGAGTTGCTGGTCGGAATCCGATCCCCAGCAGCGAACAGTGCCATCCGATTTACGCGCACATGCTGTGGCGCGACCGACGGACACGTTCGACATCCCCGTTAATCCGGCCACCGTAACCGGTGTTGGGTTATTTGTGAATGCAGCATCGTTTCCGTTGGCCCCTTCAGTGTCATCTCCCCAGCAAACAATCGTGCCTCCGGTGCGAAGGCCGCAGGTTACTCTTCCACCGGCGGCAATTTTTGAAAAGTCGGTGTAGGTCGCAACCAAGCTTGGAGCCTGGACGTTTGATAGAGTGGTATCGTTTCCGATTTGACCGCTCGAATCACTTCCCCAGCACTGTGCGCGCCCGTTGGACAGCACGGCGCAAGTATGGTCCGATCCAGCAGCAATATCTGTCGCATTTGTGATTCCGACCACGAGGACTGGACTCGTGGAACTCGTTCCCGCTGCCGCATTTCCGAGTTGGCCAGAGACATTCGATCCCCAGCAACGAATGATCCCCGTAGAATAGAGTGCGCAAGTGTGGTCTGTGCCACCGACGATTTTTAGAATGCTCGCACCGGTTCCCGAAAGCGCACGGGTAGAGGTCGTGACGATCGATGCGTTATCATAGTTCAAAGTGAGAGTATCGCTGCTCGCCGCGATGGAGGTGGGCGTGAATCTGAGAATTAGGGCGCAGCTACCGCCCGCGCCGATGGACGTACCGCAATTGCCACCTGTTCCAGGATAAGTGCCTCCTTTGAAGGAGAAAGGCGCGTTAACTGTGGATGCTGATAGGCCGGTTGCCGCCGCACTTCCGGAATTGGTGACAGTGAAAATTTGTTCCACGAAATAAGTTCGAGAAAGGACCCCGAAGTCGAACGTCGGCCCGCCAGAAATGATTAAATTCGCAACCGTACCCCCGGTTCCAGTAATCGAGCGGTTGGTCGTCGCGCTCGCGGCTCCGTCGGAATAGCTCATTGTCAGGATCGAATTAAAACCACCGACGGAGGTAGGTGAAAAGCGGACGACGACCGAGCAGCTGCTCCCTGCCCCGAGTGATGACCCACAATTTCCACCGGTTCCAGGATAAGTTCCACCCTTGAAATTAAAGGGGCCCGAAAATGAAGATGCCGTGATGGAGGTTGCGTTCGTTCCGCCGGTATTCGTGAGGACCAGGCTTTGGTCCGTGTTTGTTCCGGTGGTGTGAGATCCGAAATCGTAAATCGGTCCGTCTGAAATGCTGAGCAGTGCAGGATTCACCGCGGTGCCAGTGACGGGTTGAGTGAGCGATACGCTCGCTCCGCTTCCGTCGAGGTAAATCAAGGTAAATCCGGAGTTAAACGTTCCCGGCGATGACGGAAGGAAACCGATATTGACGGTGCAGCTCGCACTGACTGAAAGGTTCGTCCCACAGGTTCCTGAAGTGCCGGGATAAGTCCCGCCCACATAACTGAAAGGGGAGCTCAAATTCATTGAAGTCAGACTGCTTGCGGATCCATTTCCTGAATTCGTCACGATAAAAGAAGCAGTCATCTGAGCAGCGCCGATTGTGCCACTTGCGAAAGTGTAAGGATTTGCTACGGGAGCGGTTACGGCTAGAAGAGCTTTAAAATAACTGCTTCCAGTGATTCCGAGGGATGTGCTGATGCTTCCGGTTCCGTCGTTGTATGTAAGGTTCAGTGTTTCGGTCAAAGCACCCGCTGCGGTCGGCGCAAATCGGACGACCAGAGTGCACGTCGCACTTGCGGCGAGGGTGGTCCCACAATTTCCCCCTGTTCCGGGATAAGATCCGCCCCGGAAGTTCAGCGGTGCCGAGAGACCGCTGGTTGCGAGTGCCGTTGCGGTCGAGCCGCCACTGTTGGTGAGAGTGAAGGTCCGGTCGGTTGTCGAGCCGACTTGCTGCGCGCCGAAATCATAGGTGGGGATATTGGTGAGCGTGAGCAATGCGGGCGTGATGGCGATTCCCGTGATTCCTTTTGCGACGTTTACCGTACTCACGCCGTCGTATGCGGAGAGAGAAAACGTGTTTGAATAGGAGCCGCTCGTCGTTGGTGCAAATCCGAGAACAATCGTACAAGTCGAGGTTGCGGAGAGGGTCATTCCGCAAGTTCCTGCGCTTCCGGGATAGGTTCCGCCGGCATAACGAAAAGGCGTAGAAAGGCCGCTCGCAGATAAACTCGTCGCACTTCCGCTTCCCGTGTTTGAGAGGATCAGTGTGACACCGCTTTCGGCTGAACCGACGGCTTTTACTCCGAAGTCGTAAGGATTTCCTCCCGGTGTGGTGAAAGCGAGAATCGCCTGCAGGTAGGCGCTCCCCGTGAATCCCATCGTTTGCGTCTGTGTTCCACCGCCATCGAAATACCCAATCGCAAGCGAAGCGGTGACACTGCCCGCAGCGGTCGGTGCGTAACGAACGACCAGGGTACAGGCCGCGCTCACGGCAAGACTCGTGCTGCAAGTTCCGCCCGTGCCGGGAAAGTTCCCACCTAAAAAGGAGATGGGCGTGGCCAGCCCGGTGCCGGTGATGGAAGTTGCAATCGTTCCGCCGGAGTTCGTGATCGTGAGGGTCGCATCGGTGGTTCCGCCGACGATTTTTGATCCGAAGGCATACGTAGGTGCGCTGGAAATAGAGAGAACTGCGGGACCTGCGGCCACTCCACTAAAAGATTTTGCGGTGGTCACGTTTGCTAAGCCGTCACTTGCGGAGACAGTCAGTATTCCGGAAAAAGATCCCGCCACGGTGGGTAGAAAACCAAACACCATCGTACAACTCGAACTGGCGGCGAGCGTGGTTCCGCATGTTCCGCCGGTTCCCGGATAGGCGCTTCCTTTATAGAGAAACGGAGTCGCAAGTCCGCTCGCGACGATGCTGGTCGCAGGACCATTGCCAGTGTTTGCCAGAGTGAAAGTGACGTCGCTCTCGGCGGATCCGACCGTCTTTACCCCGAAGTCGTAAGGGTTCACTGCGGGAAGGGAAATCGAGAGAAAGGCCTGAACGAAACCCGTTCCCGAAAGTGCGATCCCTGCCGTTCGAGTCGCACCCCCATCGTTGTAGGAAAGGGTTTCTGAATTTGTGAAGGTTCCGGTCGCGCTCGGAGAAAAAATCAAAATCACCGTGCAAGAAGTTTGAGCCAGAATCGACGCTCCGCAAGTACCGCCCGATCCGGGATAACTTCCGCCCTTGAAAGAATAGGGCGCACTCAATGGGGAACCGGTGATTGCGTTCGCAGAAGTTCCCCCGTTATTCGTCACCGTGAATGAAAAGTCGGCGGATGATCCGACGAGTTTCGCTCCATAGTCGTAAGTGGGGCCGTTCGAAATGACGAGCGATGCAGGCGCGGCGCCCGTGCCTTGGAGCGATTCACTGAGCGTCCGAAAGGTTCCGCCGTCCGAGTAAGCCAAATTAAATGTCGTAGTCGAAAGACCGACCACCGTGGGGAGAAAGCCGACGACGACGTTACAGCTTGAACTCGCTGCGATCGTGAGTCCGCAGGTTCCGCCCGTTCCTGGAAAACTTCCTCCCACGTAACGAAAGGGTGAGGAAAGCGCGGTTGGGGAGAGCGCGGTCGCGGTTTGGCCGCCGTTATTGGTGAAAGTGAAGGTCAATGCCGTTTCCGCGGCGCTCGTAGGGTGCGCTCCGAAATCGTAGGGATTGGTAACCGGACTACTCAGAACTAGGTTCGCATATCCAATGCCGACCCCACTGAGCGCTTCGGCGCTCGTAGCCGCACGATTTCCATCGTTGTAGCCGAGAATGAGCGAACCACTCGCCGCACCTGCGGAGGTCGGCGTAAAACTTACTTTCAGCGTGCAGCTTTCGCCAGGATTCAGCACCGTGGTGCAACTTCCACCACTGCCCGGATAGTTTCCCCCCAGGTATTGGAAGGGCGGGGAGATTGAAATATTTCCAAGTGAAGTCGCGGGAAGCAGGCCGAAATTATCGACGGTTAGAGTTGCAAGCGAGCTGGTGCCCAGATTTGCGGAGCCATAGCTATAGGGTGATCCAGACTGAATAATGATGTTCGCTGACACGACAACGGTTGCGGAAAGACTCAGTGAAAGCGATTTCGATGCGCCAGAAGAAAGGTATTCGATGGTGACGTTATTCGTATAAATTCCCACGTTCGCGGGAGAAGTCGGCGCGGTGAAAAGAATCGCGACTGAGCAATTTCCTTGAATGGGTTGGGCGCATGTACCGCCTGTACCGGGAAATGTTCCGCCATTGAATGTGTAATGAGAATCAGAATTTCGAAAACCGGTGATCGTCGCGCTTCCGGAGCCGGTGGTGGATAGTGGAAGAATCATGAGCCGAGTAGCGCTTACCGGCACGTAGCCATAATTTGCGCCCGGAGCATTCAAAAAAGAAAGTTCGCGAGGAGCACCGATTGGAGAACTGGATGAAGTCGCATTACTGAGCCGGTCTGCTACGGAGCATCCGCTGACCGTAATGCAGACAAGCGAGATCACTGCGCTGATGGGTGCGCGGAAAGAGTTTTCAAAGATGAATTTTAGCCAATGATTCAAAGGGGAGCGCACCTCACCTTCTTCTCTTCGGTCGGTTGCGCGCCGGGATAAATGGTTTAATGTCCGTTCGATAGAAAACGGAGAGGGCCTAGGTTTTTTCTTTCGCCACGGCGAGAGGTTCGATTACGCTTAAGCTGGATGCCGCCAGTGGATTGGCGATAGGCACCCGGGAGTTTTCAGGCCCGCGTTAACGTCCTCACGGAAGATGGGAGCCTCTCTTTGAGAAAAGCCTTCGTACTCGATACCAACGTTCTGCTTTTCGATCCGAACGCCATTTTCAAGTTCGGAAATAACGACATCATCATCCCGATCGTGGTGGTCGAAGAAATCGATCGCTTCAAACGCGAGATGTCTGAAAACGGCCGGCACGCGCGACATTTTTCTCGAGTCGTCGATGCGATGCGGGTGGGTGGCGAACTTTCGAAAGGCGTGAAGCTTCCGAATGGCGGAATTTTAACCGTTGAGCTTGGAACGGAGCAACCGCTCCCTTTCGAACTCCAAATGGACAAAGCGGATAACCGGATTCTGGCCTTAGCGATTACGCTGAAAAAAGAACAGCCGAAGCGACCGATCGTTTTTGTCACGAAGGACATTAACCTCCGGATTAAGTCCGATGCCCTCGGAGTGCTAGCGGAAGATTACGAACCATCCAGCGTGGAGCCGGATCAGCTTTACACGGGGGTGGTGAACCTTGCCGTGGACGCGCATTTGGTCGACGAGTTTTACGCGAATAAACGCCTCGCTTATCCGGAGGCAGCGAAACTTTTCAAACCCAACCAGTATTTAATCTTAAAAGATTCGGCGAATCCGAATCACACCGCGATGGCGCGGTATTCTAAAGAACTCGATGCGCTCGTTCCGGTGATTAAACCACCGGAAGGATTATGGGGGATTTTCCCGAAAAACGCGGAGCAAGCTTTCGCGATCGATGCACTTTTGAACGATGAAATTAAACTCGTTTCCCTCGTGGGTAAGGCGGGTACGGGGAAGACTCTCCTTGCGATTGCGGCGGGGCTTGCAAAGACGGTCGATGAAGGCGTTTACCATCGTTTGCTCGTATCGCGTCCGGTATTTCCGCTGGGAAAAGACATCGGTTACCTTCCGGGTGACATCGAAGAAAAGCTGAATCCTTGGATGCAGCCGATTTACGATAACGTCGACTTCCTTTTCGGCGCCACGGGTGGCGGTAAAGGGGCTTCTCGTCGCGGAGCCGGTCGCGGCGCGCAGGAGTTGATGAACCAAGGTCTGCTTCAGATCGAGCCACTCACTTACATTCGGGGCCGAACAATTCCTCAGCAGTACCTGATTGTCGATGAATCGCAGAACTTAACTCCGCACGAAGTGAAGACGATTATCACTCGGGCAGGGGACGGCACGAAGATCGTGCTCACCGGCGATAGTTACCAAATTGATAATCCTTACGTGGATTCCGCGAATAACGGGCTCGTTTATTTAGTCGAGAAGTTCAAAGACGAAGCGATTTCGGCACACGTCACCTTTACGAAAGGTGAGCGCTCAAAGCTTTCGGAGTTGGCTTCAAACCTGCTCTGAGTTTTCCACGTTTAGTCTTCAGTTTCGTCTTCATCATTTCAGACCCTGCCTCGAGTTTCTCGAGGCAGGGTCCCTTAATTTGTTCCATGATAGGAAAGTGACGGTGCCTTTTTCCCGGCCTCTGATTTGCATCTTATTGAATCATTCCGGTGATCAAAACCCCGCAAATGAAGGAGTTTTCATGAAAAATTTATCAGAAATGAAAGAATCGACATCCGAAGCATTGAAAGATTTCGTGGAAGTGAATCAGAAACCTTTCGAAGGCGTAGACTATCATAAAGTGACCCATTTTATCGAAGAGCAGACTGGAAAATTACCCTGGGTATCTTGGGTGGGTCTTTCGACATTGAGTTTAGTGGCCGCATCTGTGCTGATTGCATCAGATCGGAAGGGTGCCGGGTTGGGTGTCGGAATGCTCGCGCCCTGTTTTTTACTGATGGGCGTTTATAATAAAATCGCAAAGATCGATGCGATTTTAGCCAGCGATACGAATACCGTGCACGCGAACGTTCATTAGTAAGCATTCAGCGTTCAGCGGTAAGCGTTCATTAATAGTATTCTATCAATAATACAGGGACAAGCGAGCGCGGATTTCAGCGGTTTTTCGCAGAGTTTTATTGAACGGTGTATTGTCTGAAAGACTTTTTCCTTCGACGAGCATCGCTTGTTGGTTGCGCTTTTTTTCCTGGGCCTGAATCACTTCTGTTCTATTTTCTGAGGGTAAAATCTCTGCTTGAATGGCTTCATCGATGATGGCGAGAAGTCCTTCTGCGGGCTCGTTCAGAGCGAGTAGCTCGGATCGTTTCGTTTCACTCGATTGGATGAAGCCGCTTTTTTGCTCTTCGAAAATTTGGTCGAGGACGTCGGACATGATCCCATCCATGTACTCCGTGTCGTCTCGGAGCTGGGTATGGAAAGCCGAGAGAGCAGAAGGGGCATTGGTCGCTTTTACCTCTTGGACGAGTCGAGATAATTCAGAAAAATCCGCCATCGCAGACAGGCTGAAAGAGGACAAAAGCAACATTGTAAAGAGCTTGAATATTTTCATGAGTTTCCTTGGGCACTTTCGATCACGATTGGCCGTTCCGTTCCTTCTGGGCCGCGATCTCGTAATCCAAATGCCGGCGATAAGATCTCGAAAGAATTTTTAATTCTGAGGAGTCCGCCGTTTCTTCGAGAGCGCGAAAGAGGTGGCGTCCTTTTTCCATCAGGTCGGGACTGAGCTTGCCGAGTACCTTCCGCTCTTCTTGAAAGCGAACCATCTCCTCGAGGAGTTCCACCTTCGAGAGGGAGAGGATCTTTGCCTGGTAGGCAAGGATTTCGGAGTCAGAATTTTTGAGGGCTTTGTAAGCTCGGAGTGAAATGACGTTGGACATGACAAACTTCCCGTCGGGTCTTGGTTCCGTTAACCATACCGATGAGTTTGATTGCTCACCGTTGGCGTTCCCCATTGAGCAATCCAGGTGCCATTTATATCTTTATGCGTTAAAATTCTTTCAGCAAAGAAAAATGTTAATTAAATCAATATATTAGGGCGGTCCACGCCCTCTCAAGCGATTTTTTCGGCAGGGTCAGGATCACGATTCTTCTTGGGCTATGCTTTAATTCGGCGCGGTTACTGACTAGAGATTAGCCAACCCGTGTAAATAATATCCGGGTTGAACCCTACGAATCTTAAGTTCCGCCCGAGGATGTCCGAAAGAACCCTGAGGAGGTTTAACCTCATGGAATTTGAACTTGGACGGAATCTAAAGAAATTAGTGATTTGTTTGGCCCTAGCGGTCTCCCTACCCTCTGGGGCGAGCGGAGGAACGCGCATGATCCCGCCGCCACCCCCAAACCACGCAAACGACCCGGCCGTCGGGGGCGTGGTACCCGACTCTACTTGGGGAGTCTATCCGGGCGCCGCCGAAGCGACGAGAACCCGGCGAGAAGCGATGCGGGATGACGAGGGCGTCGAAATCGATTTCAATCGCGAAACAGACTTCGGCGATAACATCGCCACTTATCGTCGTCGGAATACGAACCGCGCGCCCGCGGGCCTGGAGATGTCCCGCGGAAATTCTGCACCTGCGAGCAGTGCATCGAATGCAGCGTCGAAAGGTTGGAGATCAAAGCCAAACGACGATGTCCGAAAGACCGCAAATGAATCCTCTGGAGAGGTGGGCCAGCGTCCGGTGCTAAAACGGATTTCCCAATCAGAAGAAGCCCGGCAGTCGGCCGAAACAGAAAAGTTTGTGACGGAAGTTTCTGACCCGGTGACGCGTAGAAAAGGCGTCCAAGAAGTTTCGATCATTGCGGGAGACCTGGGCTTTTTCCCAAAAACCATTTTCGTGAGCCGCGATGTTCCGGTGCGGTTGTATGTGACGGGAACTTCAAAGGGATCCCTTTGCCTGATGATGGACACGTTTAACATTCGGAAACAGGTCCGCATGAGCAAGATCGAAGAGATTACTTTTGTTCCGACCCAGCCAGGCACTTTCCGTTTTTACTGTCCGGTAAATGGAAGTGAAGGGACGATGGTCGTGAAAGAACTGACCTCGGCAGCGCCGGAAGAAATGGCTGGCATGTGAGCAGCGTATTTGAAGACTCAGTCGCAACCTTCCTTGCGAACATTAAAATTTACCTCGACGACGAGAGCGTCTCCGAGGTGATGGTGAATGGACCGAGTGAGATCTTCATCGAACGTCGTGGAAAACTCGAGAGGGTAGACGCGAAATTCAAAGACGAGCAAGCCCTCCAAGCCGCAGTTCGAAATATCGCTCAGTTCGTCGGACGCCGAATCGATGATGAAAATCCGACTCTGGATGCAAGATTGCCCGACGGCTCCCGGGTCTCTGCGGTTCTTCCGCCTTGTTCTCGGAAGGGGACCACGCTTTCCATTCGAAAGTTTTCGAAAGCAACGCCTTCGTTTGTCGATTTGATCCAGCGTGGTTCGATAACGAAAGACGCGGCGAAATTTTTAGACGTCTCGATCTACCTCGCGAAAAATATGATCATTTCGGGCGGAACCGGTTCGGGGAAGACGACTCTTCTGAACGTGCTGGGGTCGAGAATTCCCGCGGCCCAACGACTGATTGTGATTGAGGATGCGAGCGAACTGAAAATTACGGCGGATCACGTGGTGTTTTTTGAAACGAAAGCCGCCGACCCGATGGGTAAAGGGGGAGTGTCCGTCCGAGACCTCGTTCGCTCTGCCCTTCGACTTCGCCCCGACCGGATTATCGTCGGAGAGGTTCGCGGACCAGAGGCGTTAGACCTCATCACCGCGATGAACACCGGGCATGGAGGTTCGATGGGCACTACCCACGCAAACACTCCTTACGACGGTCTGGTTCGTCTCGAGACCCTCTCCATGATGGGAGACACTCAGGTTCCAGCCACCGCCATCCGCCGTCAAATCGCCGCCGCCATTCACCTCGTTGTCCAGATTAAGCGGCTGAATGACGGGAGTCGGAAGGTCACGCACATCTCCGAAGTGATTCCCGAAGTCGATGAGCACGGGAAGTATCAAATTCGTGACATCTTTCTTTTCGTCCAACGTGGAATGACGGCGGAAGGTAAGATCATCGGCGAGCTCGTTCCCACTGGAGCACTCCCTACTTTCATGGAAGAGATCGAAGTGAATCGGCTTCCGTACGGACGCGAAAAATTTACCCCGCCAGAATGGGCGAATGAATATTTCACAAAGCTAGCACAGCGAGCCGCGTAAGTTCTGGCCCGGTTGGTAAAAGAATGCGACCCTTATTCTAAAGAATGAGCACTCCTCGCAAAGTTTCGAAAACGAAGAAAACGACGAAGGTCCCCTCTAAGGCCGCCCCGAAAGCTGCATCAAAAACAGCGGTGAACCATTACGATCTCATCGTCATTGGATCCGGTCCGGCCGGCCAGCGTGCTGCCCTTCAGGCCGCAAAAGCGGGCAAGACGGCTGCGATCATCGAAAAATATCCGAGTGTGGGTGGAGGTTGTGTCCATTTCGGAACCCTGCCCTCGAAATCATTTCGAGAATCGATTTACCGTTATTCGCTAGGTTCGCGGGGCGTCCTTGGCCGTGAAGCGGACGAGAGCAAGGCTCCGGGTAGAGCGAAGCGAAAGCAGAGTTTGGTCGTGCCCGAGATGAAGCGGTTGTTGCAAAGAAAAGACCGAGTGGTGGTTGGGGAATCGAACGTGATTCGCGATCAGCTGAAGCGAAACGGAATCGAGATGATCACGGGCGAAGCTCGGTTTACCGGACTTCACGAAATTGAGGTTTTAACTCCCAGACGGAAGACTACACTTACTGGCGAAAAATTCGTGATCGCAGTCGGCAGCCGTCCGGTCGCTCCCTCTCACCTCGCCATCGACGGAAAATTTATTCACGACAGCGATACCGTCCTGACTTTGAAAACCGTTCCAAAAACGATGATCGTTCTAGGGGCCGGCGTAATCGGTTGTGAGTATGCATCGATGTTTGCGATGGCGGGCACGAAAGTCACACTCGTGGATAAACGAAACCGCATTCTTGCTTCCGTGGATTCGGAAATTGTTCGCGCGCTTCGCGACCGATTCGAATACCAGGGAATGGAAATCGTCCTCGGAGTGGAAGCGACGAAAATCCAAACCCATCGGCCCACCGCGGGGAAGCCAATGAAAACAGTCGTAACGCTTTCTGATGGTAAAAAAATTCGCGCGGAGACTGTGCTGATTGCTCAGGGCAGAATTGGAAATACCGAATTGCTCGGGCTAGAGGCGATCGGAGTTCAGCGCGATGAGCGGGGCTTAGTGAAGGTGAACGCGAACTTTCGTTCTGCCGTCGATCACATCTATGCGGTAGGCGATGTGGTGGGAGCGCCCGCACTCGCGGCGACGGCCATGGAGCAAGGTCGAATCGCAACCTGTCACGCGTTTGGCATTTCGATGAAAACGGGTACCAATGCCGTCGAAGCCGAACACGAAATGCCGAAAAACTTTCCTTACGGGATTTACACGATTCCCGAAATTTCGATGATCGGAAAAACTGAAGAAGAATTGAAAACTGAAAACGCAGATTTCGTGGTCGGCCGAGCTCGGTACCGGGAGTTGGCGCGTGGACAGATCGTGGGTGATCGCTGGGGGATTTTAAAGCTCTTGGTGGATAAGAAGTCCCTTACCATTCTGGGCGTGCACATCATCGGGGATAACGCAGCTGACCTGATCCACATCGGACAGGCGGTGATGGCATTTGGCGGAGACGTGACTTATTTTATGAACTCGGTGTTTAATTACCCGACATTAGCGGAAGCCTATAAAACGGCCGCCTTCAACGCGGTGAACGTACTGAAGGGCCAGACGAAATCAGTGGATTGATGGGTCTCTGACTGGGTCCGTGAGCTCGCTCAGTGAATCGATCAGTCACAGTGGCTATTTGTCTCAGCCACCCTTGTGCACCCCTCTTGCATTGGAGAAGGCTGAGGCGATTCATTCCGGTCGCCCGAAAGGACCCCATGAAAAAACGTCATCAAAAGAAACAATCCAAAGCGGTCGCTGAGTTTACTAAAAAATCCGTTTCCGGCATGGAAAAACTGAATCCCCGTACTCCAGCCTCGACGCTGATGACCGGAGAACCGGACGTACGTGACGGAGTGACGACTCACGTAGCGATGGACGAAAAACTGGCAGAAAGCCGTGGAGACTCTGTCGACCAGGCCCAAGACCAAATCGACGCGGACATCCAAGAACAAATTTATCAGTCTAGGAATGCGAAAGAGGGCGAAAGAGGGACAACCCTCCCGAAACGCCGTCCGGCCGCTACGCAGCCTCCGGGGCTATCACGGTAGACCCCCGTTAGAGCCGGTCAGATTGAATTCGAGATTCTGTGTAAAAGAAGGCGAGGAAGGGTAACCTTCTCCGCCCTTTTCACGTAATACGAGTCATGACCTCTCAATCAGCCCCGTCTTCCCTAGACCTTCGTCCGTTCATTCGATTCTCCGAGGGAGAAGGCTCAGAAGCCGGAGAGACCATATTGGAGGCGGGAAGTTGGATTCCTAGTCCGTTGAGTGAGGTGTTCCCATTCTTTAGCGTGGAAACGAATCTTGAGCGTCTCACACCCTCCTTCATGAATTTTCGTGTCGTGGGAAAAAGCACGACAGAAATTCAGGAGGGCACTCTCATCGATTACCGCTTGCGCGTTCGAGGTGTTCCGATGAAATGGCGCACCCGGATCGAAGAATGGAATCCAGGCAACTCCTTTGTCGACACCCAACTGAAAGGTCCTTACGCACTCTGGCATCATACGCACCGGTTTGAGTCTTTAAATGGAGGCACGTGGATGACGGACCGAGTGCGATTCAAGCTCCCGCTCGGCAGATTAGGAAAAGCGGTCGCCGGTTGGTTTGTGAAGAGAGAGGTTCTTTCTATCTTCACCTTTCGTGGGGAAGCGGTCAGGCAGTTTCTCGGTTGAAGCTTGCGCGGAGGCCTCGTCTGCGGTTTAAATACGGCCCATGTCGACAAAACCTGCTTTTTCTAGTTTAAAAATTGAGTCCATTCATGCTCGCGAGATTCTTGATTCTCGGGGATTCCCCACGGTCGAAGTCGATCTGGTATTGTCCGGCGGAAAGATCGCGAATGCTCGCGGCACCGCACTCGTTCCTTCCGGCGCATCGACCGGCGAAGGCGAAGCACTTGAACTTCGCGATGGAGATAAGGCGCGCTACTCTGGAAAAGGCGTTTTAAAAGCCGTTTCAAACGTGAATGAAATTCTGAAATCAGCGCTTGTCGGAAAAACGTTCGCATCCCTGGAAGCCCTTGATGAAGCGATGATCGCGCTGGACGGAACTCCCAACAAAGCAAAACTCGGTGCGAATGCGGTTCTCGGCGTGAGCATGGCCTACTTGCGTGCAGCTGCGATTTCGCATGAAATGCCGCTCTTCGAAGTCATTTCCCAAGTTTATGGCTCGGAAGGCATTACGCTTCCCGTGCCGATGATGAACATCATTAACGGTGGAAAGCACGCCGACAACGGACTCGCCATTCAGGAGTTCATGATTGTGCCACGCGGATTTTCTAAGTTCTCGGAAGCGCTTCGTGCGGGCAGCGAAATTTTTCACACTCTGAAAAAAATTCTGCATGATCGCGGACTGTCTACCGGAGTGGGCGATGAAGGCGGATTCGCACCGGCGGTTCCGGGCGCTAATCCTCACGAAGAAGTGATCAAGCTCATCATGCAGGCGATTGAAAAAGCCGGATACGAAGCCGGGAAGCAAGTTTTCCTCGCTTTTGATTGCGCAGCTAGCGAGTTTCTCGCGAAGACTTCGACGAAGGAAAAAACCCTCTACGCATTCGAGGGAAAAGATCGCACGGCTTCTGAGATGACGGCCATCTATTCTGCGTGGGTGGAAAAATATCCGGTGATCTCGATTGAAGATGGGCTTGCGGAGCATGATTGGGCTGGATGGGCTGAGCACACCGAAGTTCTCGGTAAAAAAATCCAGTTGGTCGGCGATGATCTTTTCGTGACGAACATCACTTTCTTAAAGCAGGGAATCGATCGCAAAATCGCCAATTCGATTTTGATCAAAGTGAATCAAATCGGAACGGTGACCGAAACTTTTCGCACGATGCAGATGGCGAAAGCGGCGAAATACACGCAGGTCTCTTCTCACCGTTCCGGCGAAACCGAAGATTCCTTTATCGCGGACCTCGCGGTCGGAACCGACTGCGGACAAATTAAAACCGGTTCCCTTTCGCGCACCGACCGAATCGCAAAGTATAACCAGCTTCTGCGAATCGAAGAGAAGTTGGGGAGCCGCGCTCGCTACGCTGGGAAATAATTTCCGTCTTACGCAAAACTCACGCAAATATAAAGCTGAAGAATGCGAACGGCCCCTTGAATTCGAACGGGTCGTTCGCACTTTCTCCCTTTCATTGTGGCTAATGGGATTGCCTAACCGAAGGCGCGTCCGTTATTCTGAGAGAACCCCGGATCGTCTCGAGTGAGCAGGAAGCTTTCTCTTTGGTCCTGGTCATGGTCCCAGGATTTCCCAGGAAGGGCAGTCATGTTTCGTCTCTCTCAACTTCGCAAGTTCCAGTGGACGCCAAACCGGGCTTGGCTCGTGGTTTTTGCGACGTGGCTTTTTCTTCTCACGGGGCTGACTCATCAATGGGGAGCCGGATCGCCTGGACTCATCCAGTTTTCCCGCTTAAATGGGCTGCTTCACGAGCGCCAAGCCCAACTTGCAGATTCGGATGCCGAGATCGAAAAGATCGATGGAGAGGCGAAAGAACTCGAAAAAAGCCGCGTGGTCCAAGAGCGCGAGATTCGCAAGACGATGGGCTACGTCGGCGATAATGAACTGATTTTTGATTTCTCGCTGTCTCGCTCGGCGGCGCTTCGGCGCTAAACAGATCTCGGCCGCCCGGCGTCTACCTATCCTCATACCGTCAATTTCCACCCCCTATTTGACAGAGTGGAGAGGACCTTCCACACTAGTCAGGACCTCTCGAGTCGGACATTGAAGTCCGACTCCCAAGCGGAGACCTAACGCAACATGGCACTCGGACGTGTGAAATGGTTTAATGACGCTAAGGGTTTTGGTTTCATCGAAAGGGATTCGGGTGGGGGGAGTTACCACTTGAAGGCCGGCGAAGAAATCTTCGTTCACTACTCAGCGATTACGGGTGAAGGACACCGCTCGCTCGAAGAAGGCCAGATGGTCGAGTTCGACATCTACGAAGGCGACAAAGGCAAGACGGCTCAGAACGTGATTCCGCGGGCTTGAGTGCCGTGCACGGAAATTTAAGAAGCGAAAACTGTCTCTTCGCCGATTCACTTTTTAGTTTGCGCGGGCCCGCTTAAACATCGCCAGGCACTTATCCCGCTGAACCGAATGAACCACGATCGGGTTGATCGGCTCGTGCGTAAATTTCCCCCGGAGTTCCGGCACCCATTTCTGGATGTATTCTCCTCGGGGGTCGAACTTTTCACTCTGCGAAACTGGATTAAAAATTCGAAAATAAGGCTGCGGATCGCAGCCGGTGGAAGCAGCCCACTGCCAGCCGCCATTATTCGGTGCGAGGTCGCCATCGAGAAGTTTCTCCATGAAATATTTTTCGCCCCAGCGGTAATCAATCAGCAGATCTTTGGTTAGAAAACTCGCAACGATCATGCGCACTCGGTTGTGCATCCATCCTGTTTCATTTAGCTGACGCATTCCCGCATCTACGATCGGATAACCGGTTTTTCCTTCGCACCAGAGTTTGAAATTTTTTCGACTATTTTCCCATTCGAGGCTTTCGTACTTCAAAAGGAACGCTTCCGTTTCGACGCGTGGGTGGTGATAAAGAATGTGGTAATAAAACTCCCGCCAGATGAGCTCTTTAAAGTATTTTAGGTGCTTTGAATCGGGGGTGAGTTTCAAGAGGCAAATAATCTGAGGCACGGAGATGGCTCCGTGTTTTAGGTAGATCGACATCTTCGACGTGCCGGGAACGCTCGGAATGTCTCTCGCCACATCGTAAGCGTCCGCATGGTGTTTCTCGAAATCTTTGAGGAGTGCGACGGCCGCTTCGTGCCCGGTCTCCGGCAGGTGCTCGATAAATTTAGGGGTTAGCTGGTCGGCAGTCTTTTCTAAATAGTTCGCGAGAATGTCCTCGCCCGTGAAAGTTTTCGGCCACTTTGCGTGAAATTCCGGAACTCCTGATTTTAAGCCTCGCGATACGGCGTCCATGCGGTTTTCGATCTCCGGAGTCTGAAACAGCTTGAGCCACTTGCGAGAAAAGGGCGTGTACACCTGATAGGTTCCGCCTTTTTCGTCCTTCGTGAGTTCAGTCGGCTCGATGAGAAGGTGGTCTCGCTCGGTCCGAGTCGTTAATTCGAACTCTCTTTCAAAGATCTCATGCATTCGCGCGTCTCGAGTCCGCGCATAAGGTTCATAATCTCGGTTCCAGGAAATACTTACTGGGCGGCCCCATTTTTCGTTCTCCATCTGAGCGAATAATTTTCGGAAGGACTCTTCGGGACCCGTATCGAGAAACAGCAGATCGCCCCCGGCGTCTCGCATTTCTTTCCGAAGGTGCTCCAGCGTACGCAGGAAGAAATAAAAGCGGGGAGCTGAGAAATCCGGACGAGAGAGAAACTTCTTATCAAAACAAAACACCCCGAGGACGCGGCCTTCCCGAATTTTTAAATGCTTTTCCAGCGCGGGATTGCCGACGAGTCTGAGATCTCGACGAAACCAATGGATGCCCATTTGATTTGTTTTCAATTTCCACCTGCCTGATAAAGCATTTCCGCCCAAGCTTTGAGCGCGAGTTCCGCGCGGTAACGTCGAGTGCGGTCGATCATCGCGTTTGAGGAGTATGGAGACGGGAGATCGCGAGAGAATTTCCCCTGGGGTCCAATTGCGGTGACTCGGCCATTTGCAAATAGCACAAACATCCACTCATTCGCCGATTCGGGCAGTTCTTCCGGGCTTTCGGTCTGCGCGTAACGGGTCATGATTTCGACTCGATCGCTGACATTTCGTCCGGCTGGTGTTTTTAAAACATCCAGCAACCGGTGAGTCAGGATGCCGTCCGAACCAAAATCGATGAATGTCAAACCCACATCTCCGGTATGGGAAGCCAGTGCCTCCATCAACTTTTCTCCGAGGTCTTCACCATTTCTCGCCACGGAATAGGGCGCGAGTTCCGCATTCAGTTTCGCAAGAGCAGTGAATTTTCTTTCGCGGGGGTAATTGGAAGAAAACCAAACTTTCACTTCCACATAAGGGACCGATGCTCGATATCCGATTTTCAGTTCGAATCCTTCGAGTGCTTTTTCGACGATTTCTCCGAGACTGGATTCGCTTTTTCCGAGGCATTGCCAGGATTCAAGACTCTCTTTTGGCTGACTGGGAAAAGCCTGCATCAGCCAAGAAGTCACATGACGATCCCAGAGTGATTTTCCCTCAGACGGGGGACCGGGCAATACGAGAACTTCGGTCTGCGCACCTTCCAAATTAAAAGTTTGTCCAGGTGGCAGCTGGATTTTTACTTTGCGGAATCGAAATGCGTCTGCGGTGCCATCCAGATTTTCAAAAACTTCTGAGCCAGTGGGGAAGAAGCATTGGCGCCGATTTGATTCTGCAACTTCGATTCCGAGGTCCGTGAGGCGTTTCAAAATTTTTTGCCAAGAAGCTTCGCGGTAAACGAGGTCGGACCCCATCCAATTCGATATCACGTCCCGGGTAAAGTCATCCGTCGTGGGTCCGAGACCGCCGGTCACGATGAGGAGATCACTCCGTGCAGCCGCGTGTTCAAGCGCATCGAGTATTTCCGATTGGTCGTCTGAGACGGTCGAATGGAGCACCACCTGAAAACCAAGATCGGTCAGTTTTTCTGAGATCCAGGCAGCATTGCGATTCGTGATTTGGCCTTGGGTGAGCTCAGTTCCGATTGCGAGGATGGATGCTTTTACGGTCATGCGGGATTTGTATGATTTCCCGTCGAAAATGAAAAGCCCATCGAGGGATCAATGCCCTCGATGGGCTGAGGTGTTCACGAGTGGATGGCAGTAGCGGCTCAGTCAGCTAGGTAGCAAGTGGCTCTGAATCCGAAATCTTCTTCGAGGACGAGGTCACCGGTGTACTCGAGGGGCATTCCAGTTCGGTTATTCTTTAAAAGTTCCATCCAGGTTTCGCCTTCTTTGGTGTGACCCATCAGCTTTCCAATGTATTCACTGATCGGGAATAAGGCTGCGATGGAAAATACTTCGGAGAAATCTTGCTTGCCGATGACGGCTTGCATTTGACCCTCTTCCTCGCGAATTTTGAACGTCGGATTCAAGCAGTATCCGAGTTTCGAAGGGGCCGAAAACTCGCAAGGGTCTTTAATGGTGCAATCGAGGGTCGGAACTTCCGCAAAGGCAGCGGAGGAGAAAAGGACTGTCGATAAAATAAGCTTGAAGCTCGCGTTCATAGATTAAACCTCTCAGGTAACGGTTCAGCATGAGTTCTCTACTCCTGCAATGATAGCATGTGTCATTGGACCTAACGCAACGTAATATTTCTTGCAAGAGGTTTTTAATGCAGTGCAGGTTGAGCTGCTGTAGATCGCAATTTTAAAAGAGCCTTCGGACGTCCCTAAACAAAAAAGCGGCTCCCCAGCAAAACCGGAAAACCGCATCTTTGAATTTTTCAGAATCGCTCGGAAAACAGCTCTTAGCTGATGCGGTCTTCGCGCTTCACGCTTCGCAGGTTTTGCTGAAGCACTTTCTTACGGAGACGAATCGACTTCGGAGTGACTTCGATCCACTCGTCTTCGTCGATCCATTCGATGCACTGTTCAAGCGACATCTTACGAATCCCCGCGAGAGTAACGAGGAATTCCGCTCCTGCAGAGCGAATGTTCGTGAGCTTCTTTTCCTTGCAAGGGTTCACGTTCATGTCGTTGTCTTTGGAGTTTTCTCCGATGATCATGCCTTCATAAACCGGGATTTGAGGTCCGAGGAAAAGCACGCCGCGCTCTTCTAACGTGAGAAGGGCGTATTCGACGGTTTCTCCGGTTCGGTCAGAGATCAGAGCGCCGTTATTTCGGTGAGGAAGGGAACCTTGGTGAGGTCCGTATCCGAGCAAGATCGTCGAGAAAAGACCTTCACCGCGAGTAGCGGTGAGGAATCGTGAACGAATTCCGAGCAAGCCGCGGGTAGGGATATCGAATTCAAGTCGAACTCGGCCCATTCCGCTTCCGGAAGTTCCGCCGCCTTCGTATTTTGTCAAAATGCCTTTTCGCTGCTGGAACATCGCCGTGACGTCTCCCGTAGCCGTTTCTGGCATATCGAGAACCGCGCGTTCCATGGGCTCCGTGCGTCCGCCGCTTTCATCAGTTTGGTAAAGCACGGTCGGTTTCCCGATCATGAATTCGAAGCCTTCTCGGCGCATTTGTTCGATCAAAATGGCGAATTGGAGTTCTCCGCGTCCGAGGATTCTGAATTGATCGGACTGGGCTGTTTCTTCGAAGCGAATCGCAACGTTCGTGCGCACTTCCTTCATCAGGCGCTCACGGAATTTGCGGGACTGGATGGCTTCTCCTTCTTTTCCGGAGAGAGGAGAAGTGTTCACGGAGAAAATCATTCCGAGGGTCGGTTTTTCGACCACGATCCGAGGAAGTGCGGGAACGTTGTCACCGGCAGTAACCGTATCGCCGATCTCGACTTCTTCGGATCCTGCAACCACACCGATATCACCGGCTTCGATGGTCTCGACTTCCACCATTTTCAGGCCTTCGTAAACGTAGCAACGGGTGATGTTGAACGGAAAATCTTTGTTTTCCGCGCGGCGGGTGACGCGTTGATTGCGTTTGCCGATCCCTTGGGTGATGCGGCCGATGGCGAGACGTCCGACGTATTCGGAGTAAGAAAGATTCGAGATGAGCATTTGGAGCTCAGCGCCTTCTTTCACTTCTGGCCCCGGAACGGTTTTTAATACCGTTTCAAACAGTGGCATCAAGTTCCCGGTCTTTTCACCCGAAACCAGCGCGTCGACATCAGCGCGGTTCGGAGTGCACCATCCCGCGCCTGCGCAGGAGAAAATGATCGGGAAATCGATTTGTTCTTCGTTCGCATCAAGATCGAGGAAGAGGTCGTAGGTCATGTTCACGACTTCGTCGATCCGCGCATCCGGGCGGTCGACTTTGTTGATGACGAGAACAATGCGTTTCCCTTGAGCAAGGGCTTTTTTCAGAACAAAACGGGTTTGTGGGAGTGGGCCTTCAGCGGCATCGACGAGAAGGAGACAGCCGTCCACCATTCCCATGATCCGTTCGACTTCACCGCCGAAATCGGCGTGGCCCGGAGTATCGACGATGTTGATTTTCGTGTCATTCACTCGCACCGAAGTGTTTTTTGCGAGAATGGTGATCCCGCGTTCGCGCTCCAAATCGCCTGAGTCCATGACTCGGTCGTCGAGTTTCTGGTGGCTCGCAAAGGTGCCGGCCTGGCGGAGGAGGTGATCGACGAGCGTGGTCTTGCCATGATCGACGCGGGCAATGATGGAAATATTACGGAGGTGGTTTGCGCGTGTTTGAGTGGTCATTCGGGTCAGACGCTATCATGGACTCTTGACCAGAACGCGCAGGAAATTGAGAATAGTCTAAGAAAGTCGTTTCTCCAGGGGGATGACGATAAAGAAAGAGTGGTTATGACCATGTGCGTTAGGTCTTCTGTTTCCAGAATCGCGCTTTTTTCTGCGATCATAGGTTCGTTATCGTCCGTTCCTGCTCGGGCGGGACTCGAAATCCTCGGCCAGCCTGCGCATTCTAAAAATCGTTCTTTGGAGGACGCCGCCGCTGCATCTAAAGAAAATCGGATCCAAGTCTTCGGGCAGCGCCCGCGTGAGCAGGCTGCACAGACCGTTTCCCCGAGCGAATCCGCTGCGCCGGAAACGGCTTACTCGCAGATGTTAAGAGAAGACGCGGCGAACCTGAGCGAGAATGCTGCCTCGGCGAAAGTTGAAAAAGCAGGTCCCCGCTCCGAAGCTTTGAGCCGTTCGGATGCCCTGGTTGAAGAGGGGGAGTTCCAATCGATCAGACGTAGATTACGCACGCGCCAAGTCGCTGAGGCGAGTCAGCCGGGAAGTGTTCCGAGCGTCCGAAAACCGCTTGCGGTTCGAGCGATGGAGACGGAAACCATCACGCCGCAGAAACCCCTTCGGCCGAAAAAACCCGTCTTCGAAGCAAATGAGAAGGAAATCGAAGGAAGTTCAGGTTCGGCCGAGCGGGGACACGAGTCTAATCCTGCTTTCAGTTATACCCACCTTCTCCCCAGCCCTTATAACCTGCCTCAGGGAAGTTGGGTTCTCGGAACATCGGCGGCTTACGGCCTTTTCGATTTTCTCCAAGTCTCTACGAACTTAGTCCGGACCTTCAACCAACAGTGGAACTTCCAAGCGAAAGTTCCACTCATCGATTTTCCAACGTTCATGGCGACCGCTTACGTCGATTACGAAAGTTTCAATCCGAGCCACATCTCGGGATTGAATCCAGATTTTCATTTTAAACGCTGGCAGCCCGGCCTCGTCACTGCTTATGAGTTAGGCAGTAATGTTGCCCTCTTCTTGGGAGGCAACTTTAATTTCGGCGACGACCCATATCCCGTGATTCGCACTTCGGGGTATCTGAAAGGAGCGCGCATCGAAGCGGATGTGAGTTGGCTCTATAATCCGCAGAGTTCTCGCCTCGCTAACAACGCCCTTTCGTTCGGCATCACATACGACACGACTTACGACATGATGGGATTTGGGTTTACCCACCACTGGCGGAGTTTCTCGGCGGGCGTTCATTACACCTTTTCGGACGAGAGCCGATTTCTACCGATATTCGGGTTTAACGTTGCGGCAGGATTCTAATCATTCAATGACGAAGCTTTCGCAAGCCTTCCACCGGACGAGATCCCGCGGGTTCTGAGGCGCTCTTTTCACAGAATTGCGCGCATATTCTCCCAGCGCTCGGTGAGCCGGGGAATGATTCGTGCTGCTCTCATTTTTTTCTTTCAGCCCTGTGTTCTCAGATCCGAACATTTCCTTGATGATTCGTTCACCCGGATCGGCGAAGCACCCCGAACTCGGTGCTTTCGACTTCAGGAGCTTCAGTGCGGCTGCGGGTTCCATCGAGAGCAGGTCTACTTTTTTTCCGCTCAGTTTCTGCATCTCGAGCTCCAGATCGAAAGCGGTCACTAGTTGTTCTCCGTTTTCAATTCCGATCTCTGGAAGAAAATTAAAATCCGCGGCTACCGCGGCAGGGCAGAGGTTTTTACCCGCAAGCGCCGTTTCTCTAAATCTTCGCAGGGCACCTGCACTCAAAACCGACTTCGAGGTCTGAAGGTGCGCCACCAAAGCAAAACGGCATTTTTCGATTTCGAATGTTTCTTTCTCAAACGGGCTGAGCGGAGTGATTTCACTCGATAGATCCTTCAGTCGGATTTCTTCACGTGTGGGGAGGTGCGGTAATTTCGCCGCTAATTGCCGACTCGTCAGCGGCGGGACCTCAGCACCCGGTAAGTTATTTTCAAGCCAGGCTTGATAACCATACCACCATGCAAATTGGGAGTCGCTTAGGCTATTCGCGCACTCGAGATCATCGCGGTATTTAAAAAAGCCTGGGGCAGGCTCGTAAACTCGACACGTTTTTTCGGATAAAATGCCGTGATTAAAATGATTCAGAATTCCCAGATAATCTACCGCTTGCTTACCTAAGAGGAGTTCCGACGCACCCAAATCATTCCAGTTGACGGCTGAACTCAGTGAACCCGCGTCGCTGCGGCTGTAACCTTTGGTGCTAGAGAATATTTCATTCAAGTTCTTCCCTCTCGCGTCCGCAGTGAGGGAGTTAGGTAAGGTGACGTAACCCGGCCTCGAGAATGGGGAATTCGTGAGCAGGCAGAGGTTTTTTACCGATTCATTTTCTGGATTATCACTCTGGGCTTTTAAAATAAGTTTTTGGAGATCGGAAGAATAGCAGGAACCGATGACCCCTCCGACCGGGTGAGCGGCAGAGAGTTTGAGCAACGATGACATGATCTCTGGGCCTTCATCACTCGAGCAATTCAGGTCAGCACTCCCCCCCGGACCACCGTGCGCACCCTGAATGAGCAGAATTTTTTCTGATTTCCCCAGAGATCCATCTTTCTCTGCGGCTTCTGAATATTTCATGAGGGACGCCCAAGAATCAAAAGTCTTGCACGTGCTCGTTCCGACTTTTCGTTCGCCCTCTAAAAGGTCGACCGATTTCGAAAAGGCATTATTGTAGTCGTGCTTCAGGCCAGAGAGAACCCAGCACTGCATGGCGCTCGCGGAGCCCGCGTAAGAAAGTGCGAACGCAGCTAAGAGTGAGCGAAAACGGTTTAAAGATCGGAGGCGAGAGTGAACCCTCATGAAAAGAGGATAACATGAGCTTTGCCGCTTTTATTCGGAACGAGAGTGGTTTGCGCGCACCACCGTCTTAATATTTCCCCGCATGGAGAAATCTCCGACAATTTCCATTTCCCATGGATTCAAAAGCGTCACTAAATCGTCGAGAATGACGTTCGAGACGTCTTCGTGGAAAATCCCGCGGTCACGGAATTGGTTGATGTAGAGTTTCAGGCTCTTCAATTCCACGCAGTACTGAGCCGGCTGGTACTTAATCGAAATCGTGGCGAAATCAGGAAATCCGGTCACCGGGCAAATGCAGGTGAATTCGGGGATGGTAAACTCGACCCAGTACCTGCGAACTTTGGTTCGATTCTCAAACCGTTCTAGGCGGGCTTCTTTTATCATTGCTCGCCCATCCGGGCGTTCATTCACGACCGCATAAGTGGCCTTCGGAAGGTTCTTTACCGGCGTCATTCGTGTTTCGAACGGGACGATCGCATTCACACCGGAAGCGTCTTCCGCCAATTGCGCCGCATTCATCTGGGCGGCGTTTCTCACTACCGGTTTCTTCGCGCGTGACTTTCCGGAGGTTTTAGAAAGATAAGACAGTCCGGGCTTGCGAGGGGCGCGAGATTTTTTCATGCCCGGGATTTACCGATAAACGGATGAAATCTCAATCCGTATTCGCGGGTGCGCTTGCGGCAGCCTTCTCGTTTGCTTCTTCATCTTCTTCGTCATCGTCGAGCCCTTTACGCGGAGTCAGATCGAGAGGCTTTTTTAAAACCGAGCGGCTTCGCCCGGCGATTTCCACACAGGACTTCTGCTTCACCAGGTCCAGAGTCGTCTTCAGATTGGGAATCCGATTTTCGAGCAACACTTCGTACACATATTGGGGCCCTGGTTCAGCGATGAGGACGCTCTTTTGCGAGCCTCGGCGGTCGACCACCTCTCTCTGATGCGCGACGATCCCGGCTTTCACCGAAGGGAGACAGTGGCCGTAAAAGAGCCGCCCCTCATAAACGAGTGCATTTTTCTTCGGATCGGTGATTCTTCCTGGGTAGACGAAGGAAGTTGCTTTCCCTTTTCCATCGATGCGCTGGAGGAAGAGACTGGTGTTTGCGACATCACATTTCGGGCAGGCTTTCCCCTCAAACAGCGCATAGGCGGTCCCCGATTCTGGGTCCGACAACACGGCGACGAAATTGGGCGTTCCCACATCCGTTTTCAAGGTCTCGGACTTTCCCGATTTTTCATCCTTGAAAACGAGGGAAGTTCCGTTCAGTCGATCGAAATTCCAGGCCGCCTGCGCTGAAAATGGATGGAAGAGCGAAAGGGCCAGGAGAGCTCCGAAGGTGAGGCCAAACCATTGATTTCGGGACGAATTGGATAAACGGTGCATAGGATTAAACCTTTCTAACGCGCCGTCCGGGCAAACCCTGGGATTCGGCTAAAAAATCGGGTATACCCAGTAGACTGCAGAAGCATGGACCTTGGCAAGTCGCCAAGCCGTCCCCCTCGAGGAGTTCACATCATGAGCAGCAATCCCGTTTACGTTTCCTTGGAATTCACCCCAAACCCAAACACCTTGAAGTATTCAGTGAATCGCCAACTCCTAAAATCACGCACGACCGCAAATTTCGGCACCAAGGATGACGCTGACAAAAGCTCTCCGCTGGCGGCTAAACTTTTTGCCGTTCCCGGCATTCGTGGCGTGATGATTGGGAAAGATTTCGTCACGGTGACGAAGTCCGAAGAAGGCGATTGGGACGTGGTACATAAGCAAACTTCCCAGACGTTGGAGGCCCACCTCCAAAGCGATGAAGTGGTGGTGAACGAAGACGGGATGGCCCAAGAAGCCCATGCGAAAAAAGCTTCGGGCGCGACCGCCGAAATTGAAATGAAGATTCGTGACATTCTCGACCAGGAAATTCGCCCGGCAGTAGCGATGGATGGCGGAGACATTACCTTCGACCGCTTCGAAAACGGGATCGTGTATGTTCAGATGCAAGGTTCTTGCGCCGGATGCCCGAGTTCTACCGCGACTTTGAAAGACGGAATCGAGTCTCGACTCCGAGACATGGTGCCCGAAGTTTTAGAAGTCGTGTCTATCTAACGGAGGCCTCGATGAAATCGCCTCTTCTTTTTTCGCTTCGAAACCCTGGAATCATCGTCGTTTCTACGGCGGTTCTCTTTTCCTGCACGAGCTCCCCGCTCGGGCGCCGCCAACTGATGGTGATGCCCGATTCTAAAATGAATGAAATGGGCGTGCAGTCTTTCGAAGAGATGAAGAAGGCGACTCCCATCGAAACCAATCCTGAAATCAACGCCTACGTGAAATGCGTCGCGCTTCCGATCACCCGCGAAGCCGGCGACGCGACGGGTGTTAGTAGCTGGGAAATCGTGGTGTTCAAGGATAAGACCGCGAACGCGTTTGCGCTTCCCGGAGGCAAAATCGGCGTTCACACCGGCATGCTTCCGGTCGCGAAAACTCCTGGGCAGTTAGCCGCAGTTTTGGGCCATGAAGTCGGGCACGTGATCGCTAAACACGGAAACGAACGTGTGAGCGAAGGAATGATCACCCAAGGTCTGGCGAGTGTTGCAGCGATCAGTGTGAAAGACCCCAAGTACCAAAGCTTGGTCATGGCCGGCCTCGGCATCGGTGCCCAATACGGAATCGCCCTTCCGCACTCGCGTACTCAAGAGAGCGAAGCCGACCTGATCGGGCTCGATTTAATGGCGCGCTCGGGATTTGATCCCCGCGAAAGCGTCGGTCTCTGGCAAAATATGAGCGCGGCGAGCGGGGGAAATGCCCCTCCTCAGTTTCTTTCCACGCACCCTTCGAATGAAACCCGGATCAGCGCGCTTCAATCCCACATTCCGGAGGCTCTGACAAAATACGAAGCTGCGCAAAAGGCAGGTAAAGCCCCGCATTGTGTAAAGCCCGCAGGCCTTTAAAAAGCAGAGAGTATCGTCTGAGTAGGAGTACCAAGCATGTCACCGAGTGAGCTAGCTGAGCTGAAAATGAAGTGTGGAACGGATGTCGAATCTTCCCCCGTTTGCGCAAAAACGGCTGCCGAACTAATTTTGCGTTCCGTCGGAGAAGACCTGGAACGGGAGGGGCTGGAGCGGACGCCGGAGCGTTTTGCGAAAGCGCTTCGCGAAATCACTGGGGGTTACGCGGTGACTCTAGAGGACGCAATCGGACAGGGCGTTTTTCCTGCGGAAGGAAAAGGACTCGTTGCGGTGAAGAAAATCGAATTTTATTCGATGTGCGAACACCACATGTTGCCCTTCTTCGGAACCGTATCCGCGGGCTACTACCCAAGCGAAAAAATCCTGGGACTTTCTAAAATTCCACGGATTATCGAAATGTTTTCTCGGCGCTTCCAGGTCCAAGAAAGAATGACCCGCCAAATCGGAGACGCGATTTTTTCCGCAGTCGCCCCTCGAGCAGTAGCCGTTAAAGTCACGGGATGTCACCTCTGCATGATGATGAGAGGAGTGCGCAAGCAAGACTCCGAGACGACCACTGAGTACACGCGTGGTATGGAAAACCTCAGTGCCGATGAAGCCGCTCGGCTCTATATGAATCTGGGATAAATGAATCTGGGATAACGGGGAAGCGGGCTTAGTTTTTTTAAGCGAGGGCGATCGGTATCGCCTTCACTTCGGGGCGGCTTTTTTGTCCCCTGGCTGCTTCAGTTCGTCATACCAAGACTGTTTCGGGAGCACGCGAAACTTGACATCCTCGCCACTCAATCCGATTCCTACGGGGATCCCGATCACTTTGCCTTCGAATACTCCAGTTGCAGCTTTTTTGTCGTCTTGTACATACGTTCCGAAAATGGAAAGGGAGCGATCTGTTTTCAATGACTTCATTCGAATCCAGAGTGAGTCGCTCGCAGCTTGCCACTCCACTGCAGCCGTCAAAATTTTCGAGCTAAAGAGCGATTTTACCAGTCCAGAGAGACGATCCGTGTCGTGAAGGTAGCGGAGGATTTCATCAAAACCATTCACCTCGATCTTGGTGTCACCGTTCCAGAGATCGGACTCTTTTTTATTCTGACCAAACAGGCGGTAGAGGTTTTGGTTTTTTGCCTGAATGACAAAGTTGTACTGGTTTTCGAGGCGCACGGCATACACGAGACTTACTGCGGGGAAGTTTGATCGTCCGGCTTGAAAATCGATGGGATCGACTGAAAAATTTAACCGCCCACGACCGTCGACTTTGCCAAATTCTTTCAGTTTCACGCTAGAGTCGATAATATCGATTTGAAAATTCGACGGAGGCTTTTTCGGTAATTTAGAAGTTCGAGTGCCGGCGAGAACTTGCAGTTCTCCGCCGATGCGAATTTTAACCCTCCAGGGTTCTGTAGAATTGGTCACGCACTGGAATTGGCCATTCTGAACTTTCAGAGATGCGGTGAGTCCGGAGAACGCAGTCGGAATAAACAGGCTGGAGAGCGTTGCTTCCGCTTTTACTTCTTCCACTGCTCCTTCGACCTTCATGCGCTCAGAGACTTGAATTTTCGTTTTCGCGCTCGAGGCATGGACTTTCAGAGTCGAGAAATCTCCTTTTTCCGCCACTTTCCAGGAAACTTGGCCCTGGCCACCGACCTGGATCCGAGGACTTTCGAAATGGATCGCCGTCGGCTCGGATTCCAGAAAGCTCCCGGGGAGTAGCCGCCCAGAGCGGACATGAAGTTCTGTTTTTAGGGCAGTGTTTCCCGTACCAAAACCGTACTCGCCTAAACTTCGGAGCGTGACGTTGAGGATTCGAAGCGTCTCGGCCTGAGCTGTCCCCGAGGCGTCGGCCGAAAGGTGCCGGTAAACCTCATCGCCTTTCGTTCGTGCGGGAATAAATCGATCAAAATGAATCTTTGATTCAAAACTGATTTTTTTCAAATCCTCGTTCCATTTGCCTTGGGAAATTTTCAGAGTCGCTGGACCGATTTCGGCCTCTGCTCCCGGCTGCAAAAAGAATTTTCCTCGAATACCGATGTCACCGGTAATGCGATCATTGTCGAATTGGATCAGACTGACTTGGGGGAGTGCGATATCCTCAACATTAATTTTGAAACGTGTTTTTTTTCGTTCCGAAATCTCCTCGTCGGTTACCTCAATTTTATCCTCAGCAGTTTCAAACTTTTCTCGAAATTTCAGGCTCTCACTTTCGTCCTTGAAGTGGATGAAAGCTTCCGTATTTTCCACCTCGACTGAATGAAGGAGCGCTTCACGGTGAAAAAGTGCGCGGGTGTCGAAGCGAATTTTCACGTGAGAAAAAGTGAGTTTCGACGTGACGCTGGCATCCCGAATGGCGACGGTGATTTTTCCTACGTAAAGGGTGTCTGGCCAGGGAGACCAGGCCCGAGAGAACAGAACTTGGGTATTTTCCGGGTCCCGCATTCCAGTGACTCCAGTGAACAGGGGGGTATTCAGAAACACGATCACACTTAAAAAGTAGACGGCGTAGAGCGTAACGGGAAGTAAGGCAAACGCGATTGCCCCCCGTTTGATCATTCTCTGCTTTCCATTGGGAAATCTGTGCATCGGCCAACACCCTCTTTCTTGAAGTGACTTTTCTATCCGGAGAATGGGCGGACTTTCCCTTTTTTTAGGTCTATCCGGGACATTATGTCACCCATTCTCATGGCCTTCACCTTGCTTCTTAAGGGGTTGGTCTGAAAGATAGAGTTGGAAGGTTACGACCACAGTCCGGAAAGAGAGTCCTGTGTCACTGTCTTTGTTACGGTGGAAGGATTCTTAAACCTGATCTTATTTATTTGAGCTTAAGGAGAATGCATGCAACCCCGTTCTTTTGATGACCTTGCCCGCGAGTGGGGAAGTCAAACCAAGGATTTTCTAACCCTATTGGGGGATGTCCTTACCCAGCGCATAAAGGCAAAGTTACCGCTCATCATTGGCGGTGGAGTCTATGGCGCGCTTGCGATTATTTTCGCCTTCTTTGTGCTGAGTTGGCTTACTTTTGCTGGCTATCAAACGCTCATCAGTCTCGAATTCTCTCCGCTGATTTCTTCTCTGATCACCTCGGGTTCCTGTCTCGTTCTCTCCGGGCTCGCACTCTTCATTCTGAAAATGCAGTTTAGTCGATCCAAAGAGGCTTCCACAACCGATGATGTCGTCTTGACTGAGACAGGCAAGGACCTCTTAACCCTTTCAAAGGACATTGCGAAGAGTACCTTGGACCCTAAGATGATCTTAAAACAACAGGCTGGAAGAATTGTCGCCGCGTCTGTGGTGATTGGTTTTCTAGTGGGAATGTCCTCGGAGAGGGCTCCCGCACCTCAACGAAATCGTAGATAAACGCCGTAAGAAAGAACCGAATATGTCCCAACTCAATCTAAACGCTGAACAGCTAGGTCATAAAATGAACACACTCACGAAAGAACTAAAAGACAAGACAACCAACGCTGTGGACGAAGGGAAGGAATCATTAGGAGCCGCTTCTGGCGCAAATACCCTTCAGGTAGCCTTCAATGAAAAAAAAGAGATTGCTGTAGCTTGGGCAAAAGAAAATCCCTTAGCTGCCGCAGCGATCGGAGTAGGGGTTGGTTTTATTCTAGGCGGGCTGGTCCGTCGGATGATGAATCGCCGGGAATAGTCCTCACGAGATTAAAAGGAGAAAGACATGAATAACGAGAATGGAAAAACTGATCATCCTGTCGATGGCATCGAAAATCTTGCGGCAGACCAATCGGAATTTGATGAGAAGTTAGACGCGGTCATCGAATTCCTGCCGGAATCCTTCCGTCCGATGGCCCATTCCAGCGTGGAGTGGATCAGAGATCACCCGGTAGAAGCTGCTCTCTTGGGAGCTGCCGGCGGATTCACGGCCGGGGTAATTGGAATTTCACGGGTGATGATTGCGGCCCGCCTGATGCGTTCGATGCCCTCCATTGTTCCGGGCGTGATAGCGGGGGTAGTAACTTTGGCCGGAGCACTCCAAGGAAAGAATTCAGACGAACGTGTCACTCATTAATTCCCGTTCTTTTGCCCTAACGTGCATATTTGCTGGCGGGCTGGTCCTCCTTTCTGCGGCGTGCGGAACCCTGAGCGAGTCTCGGCTCGATCAAAAACTAAAAGCACGAGGAAAGTATCTGTGCTCGGAGCGGGTTGTGCCTGTGCCGGTGGGCCACGAGGCTTACCAGCCCCAGGTGAGGTGTTATCGTGACTCGGTCTTCGTCGGTGAATCGGTCGCTGCATGGAATCGTATCTTCTATGAGGCAATAGACTGTAAGGGTTCAAAGTTAGGCGCGGCCGATTGGCGCGCAAAACTCATTCAAGAGGGTGCTCCTCGAACTCCAGAAAAGAAGGATGGAACCGAGCAGCGCGAGTATTCTGGCGAATATGAGGAGCCGACCGGCAGAACCCTAACTCGTACGCTTGCGAAGTGGTACGGGGAGGGAATAGGCCAATGCGACCTGAGGAAAACCAATGTTGAGGTGGCTATAGCCGTTCCTTTTGGATCGCCTTGTTCTGACCTTCTTCCCCAGATTGAGAAATCAGATAAAAGAAAATTCTATTTTTCATCGATCGGTAAGGACGGTGTGAAAACCATCCGCGGGTATTGGGACGGAAGTGCTACGGTATGTGACCGTTAGAGAATTGCGTTTCGCTGAGCGAGACCACCGATCGTCTTATTCAAATGTAAAAAGCCCTGTTCCTCTTCTAGGATCAGGGCTTTTTTAATAATGACGCTGAATTCTGAGATGAGAGCGTTGATGATCTCAATCAGTGGTGAGCTGGCGGAGCCGTATGAATAGCTCCGTGAACATCAGTGGAATCCGGAGTCGCTCGCTCAAAACTCTTTACCGGCTTAGGTGAACTCCGCTTTGCGACCGGGGAGGAAATCATAGCTCCACCTTCATCATCAAAACGCCCCAACTCCACTGCTTCCTCGATCGTTTTCTTCTTCTTAGAAGTGAGGGTTTCCAGCTTGCTGTCCAATGCACGGAATACTTCCGCTCCGACTTTCTCCACGCGCTCAGCCAACTTCCAGCTTGCTTCCTCTAGTGGGGCAGCTACCCATTCATCACTCAGCGCATACAGGCGCTTACGGAGTCCTTGGGAGAAATGGTGAGCCGATCTCCGCAGATGAAGAAAAGTCCAACCCAAGGTCGGTCTCCGAATTTCATCTTCCCCTGTTTGTGCGCTATTTTCTGAAGCGACATCTTTTGCGGCGGTCTTTGAGTCCGTTACCTTTGAGTCCATTGCTTTTCCCTTTGTCTCAGTCATAAATTTCTCCTTCTACTCGACTAGAGGACAGTTCCCCCACTCATGAATCTTACTGTTAAGAAAGCAAGTCGAATGCCAAGGGAAGCCCGCCCATTTCGTTTTCAAATCCCCGCCAGGGAGATGTCGTTTTCACTTCATCGATTCCAAAAGTGGCAAAGAGGCCATGACCGCTCGGTACACCTGGAGCTAGAAAGCCGAGGGGAACTTCCCAGGAGGTGTCTTATCTCACCTGGCGGGTCTAAATGCCCCAAATAGGGTTGGTTTGACCTGGTACATGCATTGCTTTTAATCAGGTCAGACAGATTTATTCTGAACGACTCATACAAAACATCTAAATTTGAACGACTGAGGAGGTCACTATGTTACGCGCTGCAATTGCTTTTTTCGTTATCGGTTTGGCTGCAATGGCTTTAGGAGCCGGCGGATTCGCAGGAATGTCCGTTGAGATCGGTCGCATGTTGCTCGGTATCTTTGTTCTTCTCGCAATCATTTCTTTCGTTGTGAGCTTAGTCACCGGTAAGGGCGGACGGAGCATTACTTAGTTTTTTTGATGAACCTTTTAAATAAAAAAAAGAGAAGTCGCTTGAAAAGCGACTTCTCTTTTTTTATTTAAATTTAAATTCTAGATTGAGTTCTGGGATTTAAGATTAAGAGTTTTCGACGCACCCTCAGATTCCGTTCGGAGGGGCTCCCAACCCGAATCGTGGACCATGGTCGCGCCCATTTCAGGTAGGGTAGCGAGTGAAAAATTAGCGCTCGCGAATTGCCATGCAGCCTTGGTGACCCATTCCTTTAAAAACGCTTCCCTCGCATTTCGGTGATCAATGTAATAGGCGTGTTCCCAAACGTCGCAAGCGAGAATGGGCTTCATTCCCATGCGAATGGGGTTTTCGGCATTTGATGTCGAAACGATTTCCAGAGGAGAACTGAGATCACCCATTTCTTTTTGAACCAACCAAACCCATCCGGATCCGAATTGGGAAACTCCTTTTTCCACGAATTCTTTTGCGAAGAGATCCATTGTGCCGAATCGCGACGTGATCGCAGTCTCAAGTTCTCGCGAAGGAGTTTCCTTTTGTGGAGTCATGGATTTCCAATAGAACGTGTGATTCCAGGCCTGTGCCGACTGATTATAGAGTTTGTCCTTTGATTCTTTCACGATCGTTTCTAATGAAGCGGATTCGAAAGGAGTCGATTGGATTACCTTATTTGTTTGATCGATATAGGCCTGATGGTGCTTCCCATAGTGGTAAGTAAAACTTTCAACGGAAAGAAATGAGCCGAAAGCGCTGGGTTGGTAGTCGAGTTTTGGGAGTTGGAATTTCATGGTGACCTTTCAGTGGTAAAAAAAACGGAAATCCTTTCAACTTGATGTTTGAAAAAAATTCCCGTTTGGTTTGTGAGTAACGATTCAGGAACAGTATGAACTAAGTAAGCTTAAGCTTCACAGGCTAGGACCTAAATGCTGAAGGAAAGTCCTGCCGTGAACGCGAGGTCATCGATCTTTTCATTATAGATCGCGGAATTTCTCGTGTTATTAGAAAGTCCGTAGAGGTAGCGAGCGCCGAGCAGTAATCCTGTTCTTCCAGAGACCGGAAGGAGGAAGTTCACGGAAGCGGTTAGGCCGTAGTCGAGTGATTTACGATCCTGGGCAGAGGTCGATTGGAGGGTGGTGCTACCTGTGACAATTTCATCTTTTGCGTCGCCCACTTTAACGGCGCCGAATGCTCCTCCACCGATCGAAAAGCCGTTACCCAGCCAAACTTTCGCTTCAACCGGGACGAAGATCGTAGGCGCTTTCCGCTGAACGCGGGTGGTTCCGGTGCCGATTTGGAATTTTCTTTCGATATAAAGTGCCCCTACTCCGAGGCTTAAGCCGTCCGACAGGGGAGCGTCGAAGAGAATTCCGGCTCCCATTCCGAACTTCCGGTCGGCGCTCAAGCCCTGTTCCTGAGGGAGTTTCGAGTCCGAACGAACGCTCGTAAGAGATGGAGAAAACACGATTGCAACCGAGCCTGGAGCGCTAGATCCAGTCGACCCGGAAGTGGTCGTCGTGGTCGTTGTATCCGCGAGGGATGGAAGCGGGACAAGGACTGCCACCGCGGCGAGGGCGGATCCAAGAATGCGAGGAGTGATAAAATTTCGAGTCAACATGGAGCATCTCTCTTTCAAGAAGGGAATGGTTTCAGGAAGCGAAGGGCACATCTTTTCCTTCAATGGGGTCAAGGAAATCAACGGGATGAACGCTCGTAGGGGTTCAATCGAAATTCCTTCACTTTTGGTGACACCCCTGAAAAAGCAAAGCTGATGCCTAAGCTATCGAGTAAAAATGGGTCATTTTGGATCAATTCATCATCCTGCTCGATCTCCAGGCCATTTTATGGCTTCATAGTAAGTCATGGACCTAACTCTAGAAGGCAAATCGAAACCCCTTCGGTTTTTTGTAGTCGAGGATTCAGAATCCGATGCCGCGTTACTAGAAAGAACGCTCCGCCGCGAGTGGGCGGAAGCAGAGGTCGAGATCCTGCGAGAAGGGTCAGACTTTAAATCCCGTGTTTCATCGATCGATGCCGATGTGATCATCTGCGATTTCAATCTCCCTGGCTTGGACGCTTGGTCCGCGTTACGAGACGTGCGGGATGTTTTTCCAGAGATTCCTTTTCTTGTTTTTTCGGGAGCAGTGGGTGAAGAGCGCGCGGTAGATCTCATCAAAAGCGGTGTCGCAGATGTCATCCTGAAGTCTCAACCGGGAAGGCTGGTGCCGTCTATCCGCAGGGCCTTGAAAGAGCGGGATGCAAATATCCGCGAGAAAGAAGCGTCTCTGCGTGCGGAAGCTGCTATTCGAGGAAGAGAAGACACTTTGGCAGTGGTGTCCCATGATTTGAGGAATCCGCTTTCCACTATTTTGCTTCTTTCTCAGATTCATGTCGATCGCCTTACCAAATCACTTTCAACCTCGCTTCCTCCGGAAGTCTTGCAACGGACCCAAGATACGGTGCTAGCACTGTCTAAAATACGCCGAGCCGCCGGTTTTATGCGCACTCTGATCGAGGATGTGTTGATTCTGGAAGATGCTGCGCGAAGTGAGCTCGTCATCACACCCACTGAAACGAGAGTAGAAGATTTCCTTAGGGACTTGGTGGAGATGTTCGAGCCGATCGCTAAAGACAAAGATGTTACTCTCGTCAGCCGACTGGATGCGGTGGCTCCTACGGCACTTTTTGATTCCGATCGACTGTTCCAAGCACTCTCAAATGTGTTGTCGAATGCAGTGAAGTTTAGCCCCCGCGGGGGAGTGATACTCATTCGCGCGGCAACTGAGCCAGGAGTTTTAAAGATCGAGGTGATGGACTCCGGAGAGGGAGTTGATCCTGCTCTCCAAGAAAAAATATTTGATAAATTTTTCCAAGGCGATCCGAAGTTTCGAAGCGGTTTAGGGCTTGGCCTTTATATCGCTCAAACAATCGTAAAAAATCATGGGGGGGACATCACTTTTTTCGCGGGAGTCGCCCCCGATCCCGTGGGCGCCTGTTTTCGACTGACGCTTCCTCAGCCCACTGCGATGACCGACAAGGTCAGCGTTGGAGGGGCGAACCCTGACGCTGCCATTGCTCGCATTCTATTTATCGACGACGACGAGGATCTTCGTGAAGTGATCGCCCTGGAACTTCGTAGGAGAGGGTTTTTTGTGGAAGAACTCGAAAACCTAGGCGACGCCAAAGAATTTATTTCCTCCGAAGCTCAGCCTCTAGACCTGATTCTGGTCGATTATCGGCTTCCGGATGGAAAAGGGACCGATTTGGTGGCTCATCTGGCCCGCTTCCCAGCTTGGAAGGGAGTGCCTGTTCTGCTTCTATCCGGAGAAATGAATATTGGAGCCCTTGCCCAAGTGGCTGGAATTACGAGTTTTATTCCTAAGCCTCCCAATATGCCCGAACTGATTCGGCAGTTGACCCAAATGGCGCATTCAAGTCCCCCCTTGGGGCAGAGTTCGTAGTCTTTTAAAACAACGTTGAGTGTTTTCGGGACTTATTCTAAAATGCCGCCATGTCAACACACACGCTGCATATTGCCCTGGTCGATGATGATTTTGAATTTGCTGAACGTCTCGTTGACTACTATGCCGCCCGAAAAATGAAGTTTACCCACTTCGAGCGGGCGGAGGTCCTTCTATCCGAGCTGAGAAGTTTGGTTGGAGAGCCTTCTCCTTATGACGTGATTTTGACCGATTTGATGATGCCAGAAATGGATGGCATCGAGTTTACTAAACAGCTGAAGACGCTTTGCCCGGACCTTCCGGTTATTGTCATGACTGCGAACTCCTCCGTAGACTCCGCGATTCAGGCCATCGAGGCCGGTGCGAACGATTACATCGTCAAGCCGCCGCACTTCCCTCATTTGACGGTCGTTCTCCAGCGAACGACTCATTTTTCTCAACTTCAAAAAGAAAATGCGATCTTGCGAAGGACCATCTCCGATTCGGAATCGGTTACCGGCGGAATTATCGCGAAGAGTCCACTGCTTCTTCGTTCGATCGAACTCGCAAAGAGAGTGGCCCCGAGCGATGCCACCGTTTTGATCACGGGGGAAAGCGGAACTGGAAAAGAAGTTTTCGCAAAACTGATTCACAAAGCCAGTCCGCGTGCCATGAAACCCTTCGTCGCGATCAACTGCTCTGCGATCCCGGAAAACTTACTCGAGAGTGAACTTTTCGGTCATGCGAAGGGATCGTTTACGGGGGCAGAGAGCGCTCGTCCGGGACTCTTTGAGGAAGCCGATACCGGAACGCTGTTCCTAGATGAGATCGGCGATATGCCTCATCACCTCCAAACCAAACTTTTACGCGTTTTGCAGGAGCGAAAAGTGAAGCGGGTGGGAGAAAATACTTACCGTGACATTAATGTCAGGATTCTGGCCGCAACGCTAAAAAATCTTGGTGAAGAAGTGCGAACAAAGAAATTTCGCGAAGACTTATTTTACCGCTTGAATGTGATCCCCATTCGGCTTCCAAGCCTGCGTGAGCGAAAAGAAGATATTCTTCCGCTGGCGAAATATTTTTTAGAGCGTTTTTCCACACGATACTCTAAGCGCATTCAAGGGTTCACTCGAGAAGCCGCCGAATGGATGCTGGCTCAAAGTTGGAAGGGGAACGTGCGTGAACTGGAGAATGCGATCGAGCGAGCAGCCGTGGTTTCGCTCTCGAGTGTCATCGGACTCGATGATCTGAAGTTCGATGCCTTTGATGAATCCAATTCCACGGGAATTGCGGAGGCTTTACCCAATGGAGAAGTGCCCGACACCCACCTCGAAGAAAGGCTCCTTCAGGAGTTTGAAGGGGAGTACCTGGATGCTGCTTCGGCAATCGCAGTCCCCACCGCAGAAAACTCTTCGGCGTCCACCAGCAGTTTAATTCATCTTGCAACCGATGGGGATCCCATCACGTTGGCGGAACTGGAGCTCCGGTATATCCGAGAAGTATTGGAATCTTGCGATGGAGTGAAAGATCGAGCGGCTAAAATTTTAGGAATCGACCGGAAGACTCTCTATCGTAAACTGCAATCTGCCGATGCCGTTGCAGAGACGACTTAATGGAACAAAGTGCGGATTTAAAGCCGGAGCGGCTCAAGAAATACCTCGATCGGCGCTTTGTCGATGGAGAGGCGCTCGGAAATGCGGCGGTGAATCGTGATGGGAGTGAAATTCGTGAAATTTCCCACCGAATCAAGGGCAACGCAGCGCTGTACGGGTTTGCGGATCTCGGTTTGCTCTCGGGAAGAATCGTTCGGGAAGTCGAAAGGTCATCGGTAGATTGGATTCAGGTCGAAAATCTCATCAGTGATTTTAAAAATCACGTGCGGGCAAAACTTTCAGAGATCAAATTCTGACCTTTTAATTTTAACGCTTTATTTGAAATCGTTTTTCGAAACCCTGGAAAAATAAAAAGCCCAGTTGACTCCGAGTCACCCGGGCTTTTTATTTTTTTAAAATTTAAGCTAACGGAACTGGGCTACGAAATCTCAAGAGAGCGGAATTTTCTCTTTTCTCAAAGATTCATTCTACCCTGCATTCTCGATTTTCTGATCGCTGAGCTCTTCAGGTTAGCTATTGAGCTTGGTATTGGCTTGATCCACTTTAGCCTTAGCGGAGTCCACTTTGCGGTTAGCCGCATCAGTGGCGTCGTGCTTTGCTTCTTCGCCCGTGGTCTTGAATTTCGCCAGCAATTCATCAATCTCTGAAGAAGCTTTCTCTTTCGAAAAGCCGTAGAGCTGTTGAAGTTTCCCTTTTAAAGTGTCGAAATTTCCTTCGAAATCCCCAATGTCATTGTCGGTCAGCTTAGACCATTTCTGTTTGAAATTACCTTTAACTTCGGTCCACTGGCCTTTAAGTACGTCTGCGTTGAAATTCATAAAATTCTCCTCGTATGACGTTTTAAACTACAATTCGGATGCCAGTGGCAAAGGGGCAAAGTGCCCAAGACACGTGGTTCCTTAATTGCTGCTTGTTTACTGATCACCGGACTAGGGTCAACTCAAATGAGATGAGTGAAGGGCAGAAAAAGGAGATTTATGTCCCTTGAAGCAGATATTCCCCCTCGCAGAACAGTCAATCCTGAAACGGACCTTCGAGCAAACTTCAGAGCTGACCGCGAGCCAATCGCGAATAGAGATCGAACGAAGAAAGCGACTCCCTCGATATCAAACATGGACCTCATCCGCGTGAATGAGGAATTAAGAGCGTTTACCTCTGCCATTCGTCATGACTTAGTCATTCCTCTTCGTGGAATCGATCGCTTTAGTAAATTGATGAACGAAAAATTTGGAAAAGTTCTCGGAGTAGAAGGATTGAAATATTTGGAACTGATCCAAGAAGCGGCTCTTTCCGCCTCTCAGGTGGTGGATCGACTCGCTCTTTTATCGGATGTCTCGAGATGCTCTTTAGTTTACGAAGAGCTGGATCTTGGTTCTTTCGCATCCGATGCGGCTAAAAAGCTTATTTCAGAATCCGGCAGGCATGATGTGAAATTTCTGATTACGGGACAGATCAGGGTAAGCTGCGACCGCGAGTTCATGGCGCGAGTTTTTAGAGAACTCATCGAAAATTCGCTGAAATTTATTCCTGCCAAAACCCCCAGTGAAATTCACCTCAGTTTAGAGCTTTGCTCGGACGACGAGGGAAATCCGATCGAAGCTCGGTGTGAAATCAAAGACCTGGGTTCAGGGTTTTCGCCGGGCGATGTTCGGCGTTTCCTTCATCCGCGGAGAAGGCAAATCAGTTACAAAGATTTTCACGGAATGGGCGTCGGACTGGTCCTGGTCAGAAGAATTATCCGGAGGCATTCCGGTCGGGTCTGGGCTTACTGCGAGAATGGCGGCGGTTCGACGTTCGGCTTTGCGATTCCGGTTTAACAACGTTAAATGAGAGGAATGAGTGAATCCTCGGCTTGGAAGGAGAGCCAGATCTATTTAACGGGGTCAGAATACGTTGAAGCCATCATTCGGCTTTGTGACCTATCCCATCAATCCATTCGAATCGAATCCTACATTTTCGAAGAAGATCGCAGTGGGCGACGCGTGCTGATTGCGCTAAAGTCCGCGGCTGCCCGTGGTTTAAAGGTACGGGTTTTAGTCGATGCAATCGGATCTCCCTCTTGGACGGTGGAACAGGTCTCGGAACTTGCTCGAGCCGGCGTTGGAGTTCGAATTTTCGGAAGATTTCCAGATATCATCCGTGTGGCATGGAAACTTTGTCTTTCCGGTAAATTATGGACCGCATTCCAAGCCCTTCGGAAGTTCCAGCTGAGAAATCACCGAAAGCTTGCGATCTTCGACGAACGGACGGCGCTGGTGGGTTCCGCAAATATCGGCGATCGGTTTGAAAATTGGCGCGAAACCACGGTCGAACTCACGGGACCTGGAGTGGGTGTTTTGAAACGGACTTTTGTTCGAAGTTGGCGATTAGCCGCCCGGGAGCGGCTCCGAGACGAACGGGCGGAGAATCCCGCGGTTCGCACAAATTTCACTCGAAAAGAAAGACTCGCCGTTAATCGAGACTTTGTGAAAAAAATTAGCGCAGAAAAACACCGAGTTTACATGACGACGGCTTACTTTCACCCCAGGCCGAGACTCATGCTGGCGCTCTTTTCGGCCCTAAAGAGGGGGGTCGACCTCAGAATTATCTCGCCACGTGATAGTGACATCTCGTGGTTCCCTTGGCTCAGTCGGGCAGCTTTTTCCGGCCTTATCCAAAAGGGCGCCCGCGTGTATGAATACAAATCCGTGATGAACCATTCGAAGACAACTTTGTTCTCGCGCGCCGCGATCGTCGGTTCGACGAATATGAATTATCGCAGCTTCATGCATGATTTGGAGTTAGATGTTTTGATCGATCGGCCCGAGGCGGTGAAAAAATTCGAAACCGTTTTCAAGACGGATCTCGAACATTCTGAGCTCCTGACGAAAGAAAGCATCCGGGGATTTTATCCATACGCCTTGCTCGTTTCGTTTCTGCTGACCCCTTTCAAGCGGTGGTTATGAATAAATCCATAAAACTCATCTCCTACAATCTTTTCAAAGGGCGGGTTTGGTGGTCTGGAAGGTCCGCATTGAATGAGATGGCCGAGCTGATTCAGGGCTACGAACCGGACTTAGTTTTTTTCCAAGAGATTCGCGGGTTCGTCGAAGAGAAAAAAGCGCTGCGTGAACGCTTCCACCAGCATCTCGGTCTAAACCACGTTTATTACGGCAAAAATTACGTCGGCAAAGGAAATGATCATGGGAATGCCATCTACGCGCGCGGAGAAATGCTCGGGGCCGAGAACTTCGACCTGACGGTTTCGAAACTCGAGCGGCGAGGCCTTGTCTCCTCCCACTGTGAGCCCTGGGGCAAAGCCGACCCCCTTTATCTTTTCTGCACTCACCTCGATTTGAGTGAAGGGAACCGGAAAAAACAATTGGAAAAGCTAGGCGATCGGTTGGAGGCAATCTTGCCTCGACCCTCGACCCCATTCATTCTAGCGGGTGACTTTAATGACTGGCGTAAGGGCGCGGACCGCTATCTTTTTGAACGTTTCGGTCTGGCCGAAGCTTTTCGCACGCGAGCGGGTAAGCTTGCGAAGTCTTTTCCGAGTCTTTATCCGATGCTCGAACTAGACCGCGTCTACTTCCGCGGTCTAGAAGTAAAGGAGGCCCGAGTGCTTTCCGAAGGATTTCGGATGCTCTCTGATCACCTTCCATTATTTGTCGAGTTTCAACGCTGAACCTTGCGCGCCCTCGTCCATCTCTTCCGGAACTCCGAAAAGATGTTTCAACTTGCTGAGGGACCAGGCGCGGAAGCGGTCAATAAAGATGTAGGCCGCAGGAACTACAATCAGGGTTAACACCGTAGAACTAATTAATCCGCCGATGATGGCCCATCCCATGGATGTCCTCTGCTTAGACGCCTCGTTCAATCCGATCGCCAGCGGGATCATCCCCGCGATCAGCGCAATCGTCGTCATCAAGATCGGCCGAAGTCGCGTACGACCTGCGATGATCATTGCCTCCGCCCTTGTTTTCCCGGCCGCAACTTGGTGATTTGCGTAATCGACTAAAAGAATCGAGTTCTTCGCAGAGACTCCCATGAGCATCACCATCCCGATCATCGAGAAGAGGTTCAAGCTCTCATGCGAGACCGCCAGCGCAACCAGCGACCCGCAGAAAGCGAGCGGCATGGCGAGCATGATGGTGAAGGGAGTGACGAAGGACTCATAGAGTGAGGCGAGAACGAGGTAGATAAAGAGAACCCCGAGCCCCATCGCAACCGCAATTCCGGATTGCATCTCTTGAAAATTCTCCGCCTGTCCGATGAAGGCATAAGAATAACCAGTAGGGAGTTTTAGCTCCGGATCATTGGCCATCTTATTTTCGAGATCGGAGATGAGTTTGTTTAAATCGCCTCCGGGAGCATTGTCACCATTGATTTGAATGTAGCGGTTCCGGTCCTGCCGGTTAATCTTCGTCGGACCAGTGGTCTTTACCGCTTGAGCCACTGCTTGGAGAGGAATGAGTTTCCCGTTAATGTTTGGAACTCGGATTTTTCCAAAATCCTTTTCTAGGTTCCTCTGGTCATCTTCCAGACGGACCCGAATATCGTACTCGACTCCGTTCTCCCGGAATTTCGCCGCCGTCGTTCCTTCGATTTGGGACCGAAGTTCTTGCCCGAGACCGATCGAGGAAATACCCAAGGCCTCCATTTTTCGCTTATTCGGCACGATCTGAAGTTCGGGTTTCCCGGAGCGGTAGTTCGTATCGACATCTTTTAATGCCGGGCTCTTCCGGACGTAGGCGTAAAGCTTCTTCGTGTATTCTTCGAGAACCTTCATGTCATTGCCCATGATGTTCAAGTTAAACGGGCGTTGGCCTCCGCCGATCGCGTCGAAGTCTTTCACAATCGGATTTGCAAACGCGTACTTCTTCAGTGCTTCGCGCATGCGTTCTTTAAAGACGATGGTGTTCACGTCGCGTTGTTTCCTCGGAACCATACGGATGTACATGCTTGCGGTGTTCGCTTCGCCGCCGAGGTTACTGCCGATGGTGAGGCTTGAGAGTTCAACTTCCTTATTCGATCGCACGAATTCGTCGATTTCTTTCGCCACTCCATTCATCTTATCGAGCCCGGTGCCCGGAGGCATATCGAGACCGATTTGGAACTCCCCGGAGTCCTGAGGTGGAATGAAGGTACTCGGAACGAGCTTTCCAACTGCGCAGCTTCCGAGCGAAACCACCAGAGCCACTCCTAGGGTGAGGAGAGGTCGCTTGAGAGTGATGTGTACGAACGCTTCGTATTTGTTCTCGAGCCAAGTTTGTAACAGGTCGAATTTTTGGAGGACTTTATTAATCGGACCTTTGCGGTCGTGGAGGTGTTCCACTTTCCCAGCGAAGTAGGCTGACAGCATCGGTGCGATCGTAAGCGCATCGAATAGGGAGATCGCCATTGCGAAACAGACTGTTAACCCGAACTCGCGCAGGAATTGGCCGATCACGCCGGGGATGAATCCAACCGGGGCAAATACTGCGATCACGGCGAGCGTGGTCGCAATCACGGCCAAGCGCACTTCAGCGGTTCCTTCGATCGCCGCTCGCATCGGGCTTTTTCCCATCTCGATGTGCCGGAAAATATTTTCTCGAACCACGATCGCGTCATCGATGAGAAGACCTACGGAAATCGAAAGCGCAAGGAGGGTCATGATGTTAATCGTGAAGCCCGCAACCGCCATCAGAATGAATGCACCGATCAGTGAGTTCGGAAGGGCCAGTCCCGTGATGATGGTCGAACGGCCTGATCCCAGGAAGAAAAAGACCACAATCACGGCGAGGGCGATTCCGATAAAAATGGTCTCTTTCACGTCCTCGACGTTCGCATCGATCCAGATACTCGAGTCACGGACCATTTCGACCTTACCGTGGCCATCCATTTTTGCGATCAGCGCATTCACCAAGTCGACGCGTTTTTTCAAGTCGCGAACCACGGCAATGGTGTTCGATCCCGATTGTTTGTACGCCACGATGAAAACGGATTTTTTTCCGTTGATAAAAGAACGCATGGTCTCATCTACGAGGGTGTCTTCTACTTTACCCACATCATCGATGGTCGTCGGAATGTCGTTTCCGAGGAAATTCACAATCGTTGAAGAGATGTCTTTCACGGAGCTAAACTGACCGACGGATCGGTAAACCGTTTCCATCGCAGAGCGGTCATCTTTTCCAACCGGAACGTTTTCTCCGGACGCCTTCAGTCGCTGCACGACCTGAGATGCAGAAATTTCGCGGTTGTTCAGTTTAGTGCGGTCCAGTTTCACGTGGATCTCGCGTTTTCTGCCTCCCCAGACTTCGACCTTACCGACCTGAGAAACTTGCTCAAACCGGGGGCGAATAAACTCGTTCGCTAAATCATAGAGTTTAGCCGGCGGAAGGTCTGCAGAGAGAGAAAGCGTGATGACGGGGAGATCGGCCGGATCAATCCGTCGAATGACCGGCTCTTCAGTAATGTCATCGGGAAATTTCGATTTCGCGGCACTTACCCGGTCACGAACCTGTTGTTCCGCGATTTTCACATCGGTCTTCAGAGTGAACTCTGCAACGACTTGCGAGACCCCTTCTTGGTTAATCGAAGAAAGCCGTTTGATTCCGGAAATCGTGCTGATTTCATCCTCGAGCGGTTTGGAGACGAGAGTTTCCACTTCGTTCGGCGCCGCACCCGGATAGATGGTGGTGACCGTGACCACTGGAAACGTCACGTCGGGAAAGAGATCGACTCCCAGTTTGCTGATCGCGATGAGCCCTACAGAGAGCATCAGGATGATCACGCAAGTGATGAAGGTCGGTCGACTAATGGAGAGTTTTGCTAAATCCATGAATGGGCTCGTTTTTTTAGGAAATGTAAGGGGGTCTTTCGACCTGAATTCAAAAATCAAAAAGACGATCGGAAGCGGGTTAGGCTCCGCCGAACGTTTTCATCTGAGCGAGGAGCTGGAGTACTTCGGCTTGGGCCTGAACTTTTGCCGCCGCTGCTTGGTTTAAGTCTTGGTCGAAAAGAAGAGACTGGTAAGTGGTGGTTCGTCCGCGTTTCAGCCGTACTCTTTCCGTCGTCGCTTTCTTCGTCTGAATATCGGAGAGGCGAGTCGCAATTTGGTATCGTTGTTTCGCTTCGTTCAATCGAAGGACTAAGTCCTTCCACTGCACATCTTGATTGAAAACCTTTTGGTCCTTCTCAATTTCCGCGGCAACTGCTTCCTTGCCGTAACCTTTTATGGCTTTCAGCTGAGCGCCGATCAGCAATGGGGTTTGGAAGCGAACGCCGATAACGGAAGTCGGGTAGTCGTCTTTAAAAGATTTCGTGACCGCATCATCTCCGGTTGGCGAACGAGAATTCAGAGCGAAGGATCCGAAGACTTCGAGAGTGGGTTTATTTCTTTCACGTCCGACGACTGCCTGGGCTTGCGCCACCCGGGTTTGCTCCATGGCGGCTCGCACGTCGTCCCTGAACTGGGCGCGTGCGGGAGCCGTTGCAGACTCAACTTCGGGTAGGCTCAGGAGTTCGGACGCGGTGTCTCCGTCAACATTGCGAAGGCGATTAAATTCCCGGCCGGCAATGCGCTCGGAGTCCAGTGCGTTTTGGAGTTGGAGTTTGATGACCTCGATGTTGGCTTGCGCTTGCAGGAGATCGGAGTCTTCACCGAGACTCATTTTATAGCGGCGAGTGTTCCAATCCATGATGTCTTGGCCGCGCTTCAGAGAGTTCTCATTGATTAAACGGAGTGCCCGCGAAGCCGCGAGATTCACATAAGCGGTTTCCGCAGCGGCGCGAAGCGATCGGGCGTTAAAGCTCTGGGTGTACTGGCTTGCTCGAGCGCCGGCTTCGACGATTTCCTGGTTCGCGCGAGTCGAAGCGCCGAATCCGCCTCCCCATACTTGTTGGGAAAGCTCCAGTCTCGGAAGTCCTTCCCAAAATTTCGGCTGACTGCCGACGTAGACAAAGCTCGAAAGGGTGTAGGAGACTTTTGCTTGCATCCCAAACGAGGTTTGTTGACTGAGTCCTACGGATGCGACGTTACTATATATTTTTTGGTAGGCACCGGGGAAAAGGGAATTCAATTTGTGATCGTTTGCGCGCTGGAATTCCGCGGAAAAGATAGGCGAATAAACGAGCACGGCTTCCGATGATCGGAGTCCAGCTCCCTCAGACGCTTCTTTCGCGGCCTTCAGAGATTGGTTATCGCCCTCGACTTGGGCAAGAAAGGAATCAAGCGCGAGACTGACTCCGGGAGAAGTCGGAGCGGCTCCGGCCTCCCCATTCGCGGCATGCACGGTGTAGGACCAGAGGGCAATCGCGGCTAAAATCAGAATCGAAAAGGAGTAAGCGGCCGAAGAGGTAGTTTTCATGATTGAGTTCCTCCCATCACGAGTTGGAGGATGGTGGTGACCATCTTCTCTCGGTGGACCGGGTCCTTGAGTCCGGTATTGAAAAACTGACGGTGCATGGGATCCATTAAAACAGTTTGGCTGAGCGCCCCGAGCAGGATGAGGGTGACGTAATGAGAGTCGACGTCGCTGCGGATGATCTGGTTGTCTGAAGCATCCTTAAAAAATTTCATCATATTGCGAAGTCCAGTCATGAAGACGCCTTCGAAGAGATCCAGAGTCAGTGGATTTGAGCTCGTGCACTCTCGGTGCATCATGGTCATGGTGTCTTGGTCGTCGATCGCGTTTTGAAAGTAATCTTCGACAAACAATGTCAGGCGAACGCGAAAATCTTCTTTCGACTGAGGACTTTTTAGAAACTGCTCGGTGGCTTGGAGACGACGACGACCGTAAGCCTCCATGCATTCATGAAAGAGCTTTTCTTTGCCATGGTAATGGTAGGAAACCAGGCTGACGTTTACGCCCGCTTCGTCGGCGATTTCCTTTACCGTCGCCCCATTATAGCCCTTCAAAGCAAAGATCTTCTTTGCAGCGAGGAGTAGAGCTTCCTTCGTGGGCAGGTTTTCGGATTCGGGAGTCATTTGACGAGCATAAACGTCTAATTTAAAATTTCAAATACTTATTTGAAAAAACCACTGAGGTATTTAATGCCCTCGCTAGGAATGAGCTTGGCTCAGAAGGGGCGGACTCCAAAGAAAGTTGAACCGATTGTCCAATAGGTGGAACAGTTTGTTGTGATTTTACTGACTAGTGATCGACGCTCGAAGACCGTACGCTTTTATCTATACCAATAATTACCCGCCCCTCTAACCGTCTCTCTCTGTCTCAATGAAATCTCGGAGAAAAGTTTATGCGATTGATGATGTTATTCACTGTCCTGCTTTGTTCCTTAAACGGTTACGCTGCCAAAATGGAAAAACCTGCCACGGCTGCCGCGGAAGCGAAGATTCTTTTCGACCCGGCCGCGTCCAGCGTGAAGTGGGAAGGCAAGAAAGTCACTGGCCAGCACAACGGCACGATCGCACTCTCGAAAGCTGAAATCATGATGGTGAACAAAGAACTCAAGGGCGGCGAGTTCATTTTCGACATGACCTCGATTAAAGACGAGGATCTCAAGGATCCTGCTTACAACACAAAACTCATCACGCACCTTAAGTCGGAAGACTTTTTCGATGTCGCGAAATTCCCGACAGCCACCTTGAAAATTAAGGATGCGAAATCTGTCCCCGGATTCGTGGGGCCGACTTTCGACGTGACGGCCGACCTGACTTTGAAAGGCAAAACGAACGAGATTAAATTTCCCGCCATCGTGAAAACAAAAGACGGCAAGACCACCGCCACCGCCAACATCACAATCGACCGGACGCGCTGGGACGTTCGTTACGGTTCCGGAAAATTCTTCAAAGGCCTCGGCGACAAAGTCGTCTACGACGATTTCAAAATCGACGTGGCGCTCTCGACGAAATAATCTGCCACCCGCTTGAATGCCCAAACAGAAAAAGGCCCTCGAAGGATTTTCCTTCGAGGGCCTTTTTTCTACTCGCTGCTTTTAGTGAAAAAGCGGCGCATGGATCGATCGATGAACAAGGCACTCCGGTCGAGTGCTTCCCAAGTCCAGCTTGCCGTCCAGTTCACGAAGCGTTCGGTCACTTCCTTCGCCATAGGGTCCTCCTGACTGGTTCAAGAGTCATTCTCTCGAAAAGCCGAGCAGAGGCGAGGAACTTAAGTCTGAGTTTTCGAGTCGGTTATGCTTGCGGCGAGTCATTACTCCCGGCGTCGACTTACGCTGACATGAACACCTTTTGCCGACTTTTTCCTAGTCGGACACTAAGACACAAAGCATTAAAAAGCGAACGATCGAATGCCGCCATTGCTGTCGATGACTGGAGCGGAAGGTTTCTCGGGAGCAGTAGTGGGTTTTGAACTGAGTGGCATTTTCGCCGGGAGTGGCGGGTTTTTTAATGCAGATTCTGAAGTGGGCGTGGCGGCGAACGCCGGTTGGCCCGGTTCTTCGTCGTTTCCGGCAGCTTCGACATCCTCCCCGCCGAGGGCAGGATGGTAGTCCGGATAAAGCTGCGTCGGCTCGGGAGCGAGCCGGTAAGGCTTCACGCCATCCACCAGAGGAGAATTCGAAATCATGATCTTGTCGTAATCTTTTGCGGAAGGATCCGAGTAAGCTTTGAAGCCTTCGTTCAGAATAATTCCGAGTGTGGCTCTCCGAATCAGAGTGTAGGAAATCCCTTGAAATCCGTATTCAATCACCAGGGTCGATTTCTTTTTTTCGGTCCGATCCAGTTTCAGGCCGAGAGATTTCAAACTCCGCTTCGGATAGACGTGAATTTCGAGGTTCTCACCCCATTCGATCACATCGACTTTTTTCGCAGTCGCGCCGTGCCCGTCGAGCCGATCGTACTCCTTCGGCTCCAGAATTCTGCCTGAAGACTTTGGTCCCGCAAACGCGTGGGGAAAGAAGGCAAAGAAACTGAGCAGAATGAGGATCGCGGTGACCAAGGATGCCGGCTTTAATGAAGAAGGGATGGTGCGACGCATAGAGAAACTCCCGCTAGAAAGAGGAACTCTCTCAGTATCGGCTCTTTTCCCGTTTTTCAGGATGAGTCACGTTTGACACGTCTCCTGCCTCCGCGTAGTTTCGCGAGATGGCTGAAAAATTTGCGTTTTCGATGCACCGAGTTTCCAAAATCTACCCGCCGAACAAGCAAGTTCTGCGCGACATCTCGCTTTCCTACTATTACGGCGCGAAGATCGGAATTCTGGGGCTGAACGGTTCCGGTAAGTCCACGCTGCTGAAAATTATGGCGGGTGAAGAGAAAAACATCTCGGGCGACGCAAAAGCGAGCGAAGGAATCACGGTCGGTTACCTGAAGCAGGAACCAGAGCTCGATGACAACCTCACCGTTCGTGCAAACGTCATGGGCGGCATGGGAGAAATCGTGGTTCTTCTGAAGCGATTTGAGGAAATTTCAAACCTCTTTGCGGATCCAGATCTCGATCCCGATAAGATGGAAAAGCTCCTGGACGAACAAGCCAAGGTTCAAGAAAAAATCGAGGCGATGGATGGTTGGGAGATCGATCGAGTTTTAGAAATCGCAATGGACGCCCTCCGGCTTCCTCCTCCCGACTCCGAAGTGAAACACCTTTCCGGCGGAGAGCGCCGCCGGGTTGCCCTTTGTCGGTTACTCCTCCAAAAACCAGACATCCTTCTTCTCGACGAACCGACTAACCATCTCGATGCGGAAAGTGTGAGTTGGCTTGAGACGTTTCTCCAAAAGTATCCGGGTACGGTCATCGCGGTCACTCACGATCGCTACTTCCTGGATAATATCGCCGGTTGGATTTTAGAGCTCGACCGCGGACACGGCATTCCTTGGAAAGGAAACTACTCGTCCTGGCTTGAGCAAAAGCACGCTCGCCTGGCTCAAGAAGAAAAATCTGAGACCAAACGCCAAAAGACGCTCGAGCGCGAGCTCGACTGGATTCGCCAATCTCCTCGCGCACGCCAAGCGAAGTCTAAGGCGCGCGTGGATTCTTACGAGAAAATGCTCGCTGAAGATCGCCCAGAGCGGGTCGAAGAGGTGGAGATCTACATCCCTGCCGGACCGCGCCTTGGTGGAAAAGTGATCGAAGCGAATAACATCTCGAAGTCGTACGGAGACAAAGTGTTGTTTGAAAACCTGTCGTTTAAAATCCCTCCTGGCGCAATCGTCGGGGTGATCGGTGGAAACGGAGCGGGGAAGTCGACGCTCATGAAAATGATCACCGGAAAAGAAATGCCCGATACGGGTGAGATCATCGTCGGTGATACGGTGAAACTCGCATACGTCGATCAGTCGCGCGACTCCCTGAATCCTGAAAACTCGGTCTGGGAAGAAATTGCGGATGGGAAGAATGAAACCCTGATGCTCGGAAACAAAGAAGTGTCTTCGCGGGCGTACGCCGCGCGATTTAACTTCGCGGGAGCCGATCAGCAAAAACAAGTGGGAGTTTTGTCCGGGGGGGAGCGAAACCGACTTCACCTGGCGAAAGTCCTCAAAGAAGGCGGAAACGTCATCATTCTCGATGAACCGACGAACGATCTCGACGTGAACACGCTCCGCGCGCTGGAAGAAGCGATGCTGAGTTATGCCGGAGTCGGCATCGTCGTATCCCACGATCGCTGGTTTTTAAACCGGATCTGCACTCACATCATGGCGTTCGAAGGAGACTCGAAAGTCGTCTTCATCGAAGGCAATTACATGGACTACGAAGAAGATAAGAAGCGTCGCCTCGGTAACGAAGCGCTGAAACCGACGCGAGTGAAGTACAAGCGGCTCACGCACTAATCCGTCTATCGTAGAAAAAAGAAAGAGGGCCCAGCGACAAGCCGGCCCCTCTTTCTTTTTTTCAGGCCAAGCGTCTCAATGCTCAGGCCTCAAACGCCAATGGCTTTCCCGTCTCCAGAAAAGATTTTAGGCCGCTTAGCACTGCAGGCCATCCGCCGGAAATCGAAGGGCGGTGTTTCGAATTTGCGATGAAATCCGTGTGAGTAACCGTGAGTCGTACGGTCTCCGTTCCGAGTTCGGGTTCGATCTCTAAGGTTACTTTGGTCGGGGGCTCTTTCGATACTGCTCCCTTCGCCTCGCGAAAGGTCTAGGAAAGAGTTTTCGGCCGATCCACTACGAGGACTTTTCCTTCCATTTTTGCTTCGCCGTTGCTCATGTAAGCAAGAGCGGATCGAACTTTCCAATCGCTTTTCACTTCGATGCCAAACCAATACTGACGCGTGAACTCAGGGTTAATCAGTGCGTCCCAGAGTTTCTCTGGTGTGGTTTTAATGTAAGTCACATAAACAACAGAATCGGGATCAGGATGAGCCATGTTTTTTCTTTCTTTTCGGGTGAATGCCTTCCAAGGCAGATTTCAACGCGGTCAACGCGGTCAAACGGGGCTTTTCGAATTTCCGAATCCAACGATTTTGTAGGGCATGAATCGGAACCGGATTCAGGTGATGCCGTTTCTCTCGCCCGCTCCAGAGCACGGTAACGAGATTCGCGGCTTCTAGGATTCGGAGGTGTTTCATCACGGCTTGCCGACTCATCGTTTTTTCAAACGGTGAGCAAAGTTCGCCTAACGTGAGCGCTCATTCCGTATAAAGCCGATCCAGGATCGAGCGTCGGCTTTCATCGGCTAAAGCTTTAAAAACCTCATCCATCATTCGATTATAGGTAACCATTTGGTTACCTGTTAACTCCGCCTTTAGTCACCTCTTCTCAGAGATTTGATCGTGCAAAACGGTGAGAGAATTCTATACTGAATGTAATGTACGAGCTGCGCGACTATCAGAAAAAAGCGGTTAAAAATGTGGTTCGCTTTTTTCAAAAAAAACGAGTCCCGGCGATGGTCGTTTTGCCGACCGGAGCGGGAAAAAGCCTCGTTATCGCAGAGCTTGCCCGGATTGCGAAAGGACGAGTGCTCGTTCTAGCGCACGTGAAGGAGCTGGTAGAACAGAATTACGAAAAGTACGTGAGCTACGGCGAATCCGCGGGAATTTTTTCCGCGAGTCTCGGGAAAAAAGACCACCATCACAAAGCAATTTTTGGAAGTGTTCAGTCCATCGCCAGAGCTCCCGATGACTTTTTCGAAGACTTCTCTTTACTCGTTATCGATGAATGTCACCGCGTGGCAGACGAAGGGGAGACTCAGTACCAAACGGTGATTAAAAAACTCCGAGATCGAAATCCGGAACTCCACATTTTAGGCTTGACCGCGACACCTTATCGACTCGGGCTCGGGTGGATCTATGAATATTCACAAACCGGAGAGCTAAAGACGGACAAGCCCCGATTTTTCAAACAATGTGTTTATGAGTTGCCGCTTTCTTACATGATCCGAAATCATTTCCTCACCACTCCCGTGAAGATCGATATCCCAGTGACGAGTTATGATTTCTCCGAGCTCACTGAAAACAACCGCAGCTTCACGGCCTCCGAAGTCGAAGAGATTTTAAAAAACCAGAAACGATTAACTCCATTTATCGTGAATAACATCGTCGATATCACCGAGCGCTACCAGAGGCAGGGCGTGATGATTTTCAGTGCGTCCGTGAAGCACGCCGAAGAAATCATGGAGGTCCTCCCCCAGGGTGAGGCCCGCATGGTGCTCGGGGATACGGATTTAGGCACCCGAGCTCAGATCATCGAGGAGTTTAAACAGCGGAAATTCAAATACCTTGTGAACGTTTCGGTGCTGACGACCGGATTCGATGCTCCGCATGTAGATGTGATCGCCATTCTTCGGCCCACTGAATCGAATAGCCTCTACCAACAAATCGTCGGACGAGGACTTCGCCTCTCGAGTGAAAAAACGGACTGTTACATCCTGGATTACACGGGGATGGGGCACGACATCTATTCTCCAGAAATTAGTGACCCTAGGCCAGCAAAAGCCACCGTCGCCGTGAAGGTGCCCTGCCCCGTCTGTGATTTCGAAAATGATTTCTGGGGATATGCTGATTCCGACGGAGTGGTGCTGGAGCATTTCGGCCGCAAGTGCCGGGGAGCAGTCCAAGACCCGGCGACGCTGGAAATCACACCCTGTGGGTTCCGATTTAGACTTAAGCTGTGTCATAGTTGCGGAACCGAAAACGACATTACCGCTCGGGCGTGCGCGACCTGCGACGCGGTACTCATAGACGCGGATGCAAAATTAAAACAGGCCAAGTTGTCAAAGAATGCCCACGTGCTGACTCCAGACCGTATTACCTTTGAAGAGCGTAAAGATAGAAATCTGAATACGTACCTAGAGATTCGTTATTACGATTTTGATGGCCAATACATTAGTGAAGCTCACTTTTTCGGCAATCCTTCATCGATCAAAAAATTTAACATTAACTTTCTTCGTTCTCATCTGAAGAGGCCTGAACTAGCGAGTGAGTTTAAATCGCCTTTCGATGTCGTCCAATACCAGAGTCTCTTTCGTCTTCCTTCTTTTGTGATCGCGAGAAAGCAGGATAAGTTTTGGAAAATCACAGAGAAAGTTTTCGCAGAAGAGCTTAGCGGGAACTGAGAACTTATTCCGACGGTGATCGGACGTTTGTAGGAGGGGTGCTCGGTTTTTCATCCGTCACGATCGTTAAACGACCATCCGATTCGAAAATTCCCAACTCAACTTCGCTTAGATGCCGAATTCCCTGCTTTCGGAGGAGAGTCAGGAGTTCGTCATGTGAAATGCGCTCACTTCGCAGGCTTGCCTCCACGACATGTCCGTGTCGAATGACCAGAGTCGGGGTTCCTTCGACCCATCGCCGAAACTTTTTAGACCGATAAGTAAAATATCCGACCGTGGTACTGAGCACGATCAAAATAAAGGCGAGAAAAATTCCACCGACTAGGGAGTTGTCCCCACCATTCATCGAATTTTGTACGGCGTTACTGATCAACATAATGGAAACAAACTCGATGGGACTAAATTGTCCGAGTTCCCGCTTGCCCGACAAGCGGAGGAAGATCAAAAGGGATCCATAGACGACACTGCCCCGGATGAGAAGTTCCAGCATCGAAAGCGAAGGGTGAAAAAGAGAATGAAGCATATTCTGGATCTTATGCGAAAGTTTCCACTTCGAGAACGGGCTTTCCGTCCATCCGCGGTCGCCGTTACCTCGTTCAAATCTTCTGGCGACCGGGCCAGTTTGGCCCCGATTTCTTCACCGTGGATAGCGAGGTTGGTCGCTCTGACCCCAGTTTTTTAGTTTTCGAAAGCGCTCTTTTTTTGAATTCTCCCGAATTTTCGAAGAAATTCGCGAGTTTTTAAAAATTTTGATTTTGGCACTTCCATTGCTTTTCCTCCGTTAACACGCGCCGATTATTTGCGGAGCGTGAATGGGGGAAATCATGATCCGAAAAATCAGCCTACCGCTTCTACTCATCAGTCCGCTTCTTCTCACCTCGAAACTCACTTGGGCAGAGACGATGGAGGAACCCACTGAGAAGATTGAAGTGACGGGATCCCATATTAAGCGAATCGATACCGAAGGCGTTTCGCCGGTTACGACCATCACCCGGAAAGAATTAGAGAAGACGGGTTATAACTCGATCGGTGATGTTCTGCGAGACTCGAACGTGAACTCCTTTGGTTCGATGCGGGAGGCCTCTGGAAGCAACGCTGCCGGTAATGCGGAAGTGAATCTCCGGGGTCTAGGATCATCGAACACGCTTGTGCTCTTGAATGGCCAGCGCCTCCCTTCGGACGCCGTTACGGGCGCGGTCGATTTAAACATGATTCCGATGGCCGCAGTAGAGCGGGTCGAAATCCTGAAGGATGGAGCGTCCGCGATTTATGGTTCTGACGCTCTCGGGGGCGTCGTGAACATCATCACCCGCCGGGATTTCACGGGCAATGAAGTGAATGTTTCCCAAATGGTTCCGCAAATGAAAGGCGGAGCCAAGGGCGAGGCGAGCATCGTGAATGGAGTGAACGGCGAGAAATTCAATATCGTGAACGTGCTGCAGGTGCGGAACAACGCCCGAGTCTATTCGAAAGACCGGGATTGGACGAGCCATAACATCAGCAATACCGGCTCTCCCGGCAGTTATCGAAATGGCTCCACTCCTTGGAAGGCTGATCCAAACTGCCCACCGAGTAAGTTGGTGACGACGCCTTCCGGAACGTTCTGTACGTTTAACACCTCAGACTTTTCGACGGAGCTACCCGAGCTCAAGCAGATCGGTGCGCTCTCGGAAGCGAACTACGAACTGAATTCGACGACGAAACTTCACGCTCGTTTGAGCGGCACTTACCGAGTGGTGAAATGGTCGTATGCTCCCGCTCCGGGTACCTTCACCATTCCAGGCGCAAATACCGGAAATTTAAATCCGAGCGGCGGGCCGCTTCCGGGTACGACTCCCGGGGCGGATCTGGATGTGCGGTACCGGCTGACTGACCTCGGCACGAGAGATTCTGAAGTCAACACTTACGGATATAACGCACTCGTGGGGAGCACGCACCAACTCTCCAGTACTTGGGAATTAGACCTTTCGGCCGCCCACAATATCGTCGACACCAGTGACAAAGGCGTGAACGGCTACGCTCTCCAAAGCATTCTCGACGCCGACATCGCAGGTGGGAGATTTAACCCTTTCGGCTTACCGGGCTCGAAAGGAAGCCTGGATAATGCTCGCTATGTTCCGGAAGAACACACTCGCTCCCAGCTCTCTGCCGTCGAAGTAAAAGCTTCGGGGGAGATCGGTAAGATCGGTGAACGTCCGATCGGTCTCGCCGTCGGAACGTCGGCCGTTTACCAGAAATATAAAGACTCATTCGACTCCGAAAGTGTGAGCGGAAACGTTTTCGGAAACGCAGGGAGCAGTGGGGGAGGTCAGCGAAATAGTCAGGCCTTCTACACGGAGTTTTCCATCCCGGTGACCGAAAAGCTCGAGCTTCAGGCTGCCGGCCGCTACGACCACTACAGCGACTTCGGAAGCACTTTTAATCCGAAAGGGGCCTTCCTCCTCCATGCTACGAAAGATCTCCTCTTTCGCGGCTCGGTGGGAACCGGCTTCAAAGCGCCGCTCATGCAGGAGTTGTATGCTGCCACTTCGGATGGAAACCCGACTTTCATCGACGCGGTGGCATGTAAATCCGAGCAAGCGGCGGGAGGCGCGACGCCTTCGTGCTTACCGGCGCAATATTCCGTCACCAGCAGCGGAAACTCGGGATTAAAGCAGCAGACTTCTTTGTCCTATAATTTGGGAACGGTTTATCAAATCAATCCGGCCCTCAGCTTCGGTACGGACTTTTTCATCACGAAAACCAAAAACGTCGTGGGGATCGATTACGCTGATTTGACAAAAGCGGAGCGTGATGGCGTGAATGTCGGTCAGTACGGTATCATTGTGAACCGCACGGCAGGCTACATTGATAGCATTGTGGCCCCACTTCAGAACCTCGCATCTCAAGAAGTCTCCGGTCTCGACTTTTCGGTCGGTTACCAAATCGGCAATCTTCGCCTCTCCACGGATCATTCGCAGATGCTCTACTTCCGAGAAGAAGGATTTCCGGGTTCCGGTATGAAGGATCGATTAGGAGAAAATGGTCGCCCAAGTTGGAGAAATGCGACCACTGCGAACTATGTGTTGAACCCTCGAAACAGCGTTGCATTGACCGCACTGACGATCAGTGGACACGAGAAGGCTGTGAAAGAACAAGGGAATCTTAGCCATTACACCGCTTTGGATCTGCAGTATGTCTATGCGACGAAGTCTTCCGGAGCCTTCACTCTCGGCATTCGTAACCTCCTGAATACGACCCCGCCACTGGATGATTCGAATCCGACGAAACCACTGGATGTCACACTCTACGATCAACTCGGTCGCCAATTCATGGCCGCGTACAAAGTGAAATTCTGATCCGCTCCACTCGAATCGGCATGGGCCCCTTTTTGCAAATATCCCTTTGAGTTCGTTTGAACCGGTTTGCAAGAGGGGCCCTGCCTCCATAACGGGAAGGAAACATTGGCCGTGAGACGTTTTTCATTCACTTCACTTCCCGGATCACTGCTGGGCGCAGCACTCATACACGGCGCCCTTTATGGGGCTTTGGTCCTGGCCCTCGGAACATCCTTTTTCAAAGCCGTCGATTTACCGATGGTGGATGCGGAAGTGGGATACGAGATTCTGGACGCGCCTCCACCTCCTGCAGAGAAAGTCGCACACGTCGTTCGCGCAAAACCGGAAGCAGAACCCGTGGTCCAACCTAAAACCGAAAGCGTCGCTCGAGAAATTCAAGATGAGAAAAGTGACGTGGTGGGAACCACTCAGGCGTCGGTCGCGAAACCCAGCGCTGTCGGTTCAGAAAATGGCGGAGACGCCGACGCCACTCCGTTTTATAAGATTAAACCGAAGTATCCAAAGCCCGCGCTCATTGCGGGAACCGAAGGGTGGGTCCTGATGAAAATCGACGTGAATGAAAAAGGAGAAGTCGAAAACGTTCGGGTCGTCGGAGGAGAGAAGCGCAACCTTTTCGGCGACGAAGCCCGGAGGGCAGTCGAACAGTGGAAGTACCGTCCTTTCTTAGATCGCGATGGTAAACCCCTTCGCAAAGCCGATCACCAAGTTCGAGTCGATTTCAGACTGTCCGCAAATAACGGCTAAACCACCACCCTCACCGAAAGGAACACGTCCATGGATACCCTCTTTAAGATTGCAGATGCGTCGGCTCACGGGATTCTCTACCTGATGGGCGCACTCAGCGTTGTGAGTGTCGCAATCATGCTTGAGCGCTTTCTCTTCCTTCGGCAAATCGGTTCCTCGAGCTCCGGCATGGCAACTGAATTTAGAAAAGTGATCGAAGGCCAAGACATTGGGAAAATCGAGAGTCTCTCTAAAAGTTCGGCATCGCTGGAAGGACGCGCGCTCGGCTATGGCCTTACATTCGTAAAAGAACATGGCGAAAACGGACTCGATGAACTTTTTAATTCTTTCAAACTGATTGAACGACCCTCGCTTGAAAAGAATTTAAATTTTCTCGGAACCATCGCATCAAACGCCCCGTACATCGGTTTACTCGGAACGGTCATGGGGATTATGAAGGCGTTCAATGACCTGGCAGTCGCTCCCGGCCAAGGAAACGAAGTGGTCATGGCCGGAATCGGTCACGCGCTCGTCTCGACCGCAATCGGTTTGGTGGTGGCGATTCCCGCGGTGGTTGCTTTCAACTTATTCCAAAAAAGAGTCGGCCTAGTCCTGAATAACATCGATGCCGCACGCGATCTCTGTCTCGCTTACACCAAAAGCAGAAAGGCCTGAGTGATTTATGGCAGGAGCAGCACGTTCGGGAAATGATAATAACGCCATCGTCGAGATCAACGTTATTCCACTCGTCGACATCATCTTAGTGGTGCTCATCATCTTCATGGTAGCCGCACCTTTAGTGATGCAACCGAAGATCGATATCAGTTTGCCAAAAGCGTCGACCGCCAAGGATGAAAAAGATAAAATCCCTCTGAAAGTGGTGCTTGGGAAAAAAGGAGAGCTTTTCCTGAATAATAATCCGATCAGTGTCGCTGGATTAACCGAAGAATCGAAACGCTTCGCCGCGAAGAATCCGGAAACGGCTGCATTACTGGTCGCGGATAAGGATGTGACACTCGAGATGGTGACAGACCTAGTGGACGCGATTAAAATCGGCGGCGTTAAGAAAGTTGCATTCAGTATTCAGCGAAAAAAATAGGGTCAGGGTGAATTAGTTTTTAATTCTGAGGCAAAAGAACCGGAATGAGTCGCGGAGTTCCCGTACATTAGCGACCCAGGGAACGACGAGGCTCATCCGTGTTCGTTTGCCAGGCTCAATCAAAGTCTGCATGCTCAGACCCGAATTTAAAATTTGGTAGAGTCCCAGACCGCTGTCGGATTTTGAATTTTCTCCCGGAGCGTTTACTTCCAGTTTTTGGAAGTTCTTCGCCAGCAGCGGAACAAATTTTTCTTTATCTAGGGAGCCGAAGTAGTCTGTCACGGAGACTTGTAAGAAACTCAGGGTGGAGATGAGTTCTACTTCTACTTCTTCTTTCTTCACCAAATCGAATTCATGCCCGCGGTCGATCAAGTGTTTATACCGATTTCCTTTCATATCGACCGGCGCATCAAAAACCGCATTCAACACCAGCTCGTCGGTAGCGCGGATAATCGAAGTGGCGATCCGCTTCGGAATCGTTTTTTTCTCTAAAATAATGGACAGCGCTTCGAGTGTCGCTTTTTTCCGGGATGAGTTGGTGATCCGGCTTTTTTGAATTTGGAGTTCGTCGATTCCCGCAGAGTGGGTTTCGAAAGGATTCGGGAGCAGGATATTATGAATAATGTAGGAATAAACCCGAGTGGCTTCGAGGGTGAAGTTTCGGAAGATGTATTTTGAGAAAAGATGGAAATTACCGGGAACAATGGAGTCCCGAAGCGGATGACTGGAGATAGCGAAAACACGGTGCCAAACTCGGTGTTTTTCGAAATAATCCATCAGCTCGCGGTTTGTCCGCGCGTCTTCAGCCCGTTTTTCTAACACTGAGTCGTAATCCCAGAGGATAAAGCAACCCATGTTAGCGCAGAGGATTTCGTGCAGCTTATCCTTTGACTCCGCTTGGGCAAACTTCACCCCTAGGTTTTTTGAGACTTGTTCAGCGAAAAGATAGTCGACTGCGTTGCGCGAAATCAGAATGATCGTGTTTTGGCTCATGGCGTGTCGGAGCGCTTTCTTTTTGCAGCGAATTTTGCCATTTGCGAGATGGTGTCTTTCAAGGCTTCGATTTGGCCCGGCTCGCGGAGATCGCCCAAACCAATTTCGTGCAGAGCGAGGCCGGAAATCGGAGCACCGTAGCGAAGCAGAAAATAGTGTGCAGCGAGAACGGCCGTTCGTCGATTTGCGTCCTTGAATCCGTGGGATAAAACCAGTTGCACGTAAACGGACACGGCTGCGTCGATAATGTGTCCATTCTCTGCGAGTTCGGTTGCCTCGTGCAGGTGATCCCGAGCAGAAACTTTCGGATCACGCAAAATCGAGAGCGTTTCGGTTTTTCCGCTCGGTAACGAAATGGTTGCGGGGGTCGTCCGCCAGGGGTCGGATTGCTCTATCGATTTGCCAGTGAGGATTCCGTTTAACCGCTCGAGTTCCATGGTGGTGAGTAGAGAGCGATTCCCAGCCAGGGTTTCGGTGGCAGCCTGCGCTCGGTCGAATCGCGTTATTTCGAGCTGTTTGAAAAGCGAGAGGGAACTACCGTCTGTTTCTGTGGACATAAGGTGAGGATCTCAGGTGGCTTCGTTCCGAGCAATCGGATTAAAATCGCCAAATGTCTGACACATCATCCGGCCCTATTTTGACTCAGTGATGAAACGCCTGAGAAAATTTGACTTGGGTCCACTCGAGCCCATCTTAGGTTAGGATGGGAGTACTATGAGTCCCAAAAAGCCGGAAGAATCCGGTGGTGCAGCGGTTGCAGAAGATATTCAAGTGAAAGAACCGCCGAAGTTCGCGGTCCTCCTTCACAACGATGATTTCACCACCATGGAATTTGTCATTGAAGTGCTTCTGCGTTTCTTCAGAAGAACGACAGAAGAGTCCGTGAAGATCATGCTCGAGGTCCACGAGAAAGGAAGTGGAGTCGCTGGCATCTACCCGTCAGAAATTGCGGAAACGAAAGTGAGCCAAGTGACCGAGTATGCGCAGGCCTCAGGTTACCCGCTCCGCCTCACTTTCGAACCTCTCTAAGTCCATCCCATCCTTCATCATCAGATTTGCCCATCACCCCTAGATTTGCACCCAGATTGCTTCGGCATGAAAGCGAGGAAGTTATGATCGGAAAAAGAGCAGAAATCGTCATGAACCGAGCCATTGGTAACGCGGTGGCTTCAGCGCACGAGTATTTTACGCTTGAGCATGTTTTATGGAGCTTGCTCGAAGAGAGCGATATCGCAGAGACGGTCCGCGCTTGCGGTGGGGATCCCATCGGCCTTCGCAGCGACCTCGAAACTTACCTGAAACGTGAAATACCCCATATGAAAGAGGCCGGTGCGGCCGAACAGGGTGAGCAGCCGGTTGCGACGCTGGCGGTGCAGCGGATGATCCAGCGTGCTTTATTTCAAGTCCAGTCGTCCGGAAAAGACGAAATTCGTCCTTCTGATTTATTTGTCGCTCTTTTTCAGGCGAAGGACTCCCAGGCCCTGTACCTGATTCACAAGCAAGGGATTCAACGTCTGGATGTCTTTAATTTCGTATCTCACGGGTTAAAACGGGATGATGAGGCGTCTTCCTCAGATTCCGAAAATTCAGGAGAAAATGAAGGACAGTCTGACTCCTCCCGTGGAGCGCGCGGAAACGGCGGGGCGTCGGATGTTTTAAAGGAATATGCGGAGAACTTAAATGAGAAGGCGAAGCTCGGAAAAATCGACCCCATTATGGGTCGAGAAGCCGAAATCGACCGCATGATTCAAACGCTCTGCCGACGTCGAAAGAATAATCCACTTCTCGTCGGAGAGGCGGGAGTAGGAAAGACGGCCCTTGCGGAAGGACTGGCGCTTCGAATTGCCGAAGGAAATATTCCGGACTTGCTTGCGGATGCGGTGATTTATTCGCTCGACCTGGGACATTTGATTGCGGGAGCGAAATTTCGCGGCGATTTCGAACAGCGTTTGAAAAAAGTGCTCGATCGGCTGAAAGCGAAAACGGCTAAAGGCGAAGTTCCAATTCTCTTTATCGATGAGATCCACACCATCATCGGAGCGGGTTCCGTAAATGGTTCTGCGCTGGATGCAGCAAATCTTCTGAAGCCGATGTTAGCAACCGGAGAGCTCCGTTGTGTGGGTTCCACTACCTACGCCGAATACCGAAATATCTTCGAGAAGGATACGGCGCTGAGTCGACGCTTCCAAAAAATCGATGTTGTCGAACCTTCCTTGGAAGAAGCAACGAAAATCTTGCAGGGACTGCGGCCGAAATTCGAGGAGTTTCACGGAGTGAAATACACGAACGAAGCGCTCGCAACTGCAGTGGATCTTTCGGCGAAATACATCACCGACCGTTTCCTTCCGGATAAGGCGATCGATGTAATCGATGAAGCCGGGGCGAAAATGCGCCTGAAGCGGCGAAAAGCCGATGCAGAATCAAGCGATGCCAGCGCTCCGAAAGAGGTCGAATCCGTCGATCAAGCTTTCATCGAAGAGATCATCGCCCAAATTGCACGCATTCCCGCACGGTCCGTTTCCACCTCTCAAAAGTCGAAACTTCAAAACCTCGATCGAGATTTGAAACTGGCGATTTATGGGCAAGACCACGCGATCGAAGCACTGGCGACTTCGATTCGACTTGCCCGTTCAGGACTGAGAGGCGGCGATAAGCCGATCGGCTCTTTTCTGCTCTGTGGTCCTACGGGAACGGGTAAAACGGAACTTGCGAAGCAACTGGCCCATGCTCTCGGCGTGCAGTTTTTGCGCTTCGATATGTCCGAGTATTCCGAGCGGCACACGGTGAGTCGACTCATCGGAGCGCCTCCGGGCTACGTCGGATTCGATCAACAGGGGTTGCTCACGGGAGCCGCCTTGAAGCATCCACACTCTGTAGTTTTGCTCGATGAAATTGAGAAGGCTCACCCGGAAGTTTGGAACATCCTGCTGCAGGTGATGGATCACGGAACGCTGACGGACAACAACGGCCGAAAAGTCGATTTTCGAAACACGGTCATTTTGATGACTTCGAACGTCGGATCTCGCGAACTGGAAAAACGTTCGGTCGGTTTTGGGGGAGGGGGTCCGGTGGATGGCCGGGCGGCCTCGAAGGCAGTGGAGCAGACGTTCACTCCCGAGTTTCGAAATCGGTTAGATGCGATCGTGTATTTCAATCCACTCGATCCCGTCACGGTCGGCAACATCGTCGGAAAGCAACTGGTCGAACTCGAAACGCAGCTCCTAGCAAGGAATGTAGAGATCGAAGTCGATGCGGATGTTCGGGAGTACTTAGCCCTAAAAGGTTACGACCGGCATCTCGGGGCCCGTCCGATGCAAAGACTGATTCAGGATGAAATCAAGAAACCGCTTTCAGAACAAATCCTGTTTGGAGATCTGGAAGAGGGAGGGAATGTGAAAGTGACGATGAAAGACGGCAAACCGGCTTTCGAAGTCAAAAAATCTTCCCGCCCTGCGAAGCCTGCGCCTGAGAAAGAAGCTGCAGATACTCCGAGCGTTTGATTTCCCTCGCTCCGAGTTTTTCTAAATGGGGTGTGAGTTGCTGGATATCCAGCCACTCACACCCTTTTTCTTTCAGACGCTCGATGAGAAATAGAAGGGCGATTTTCGAAGCATTGGGTTCCTCATAGAACATGCTTTCGGCAGAAAACGCTCCACCACAATCCACCCCGTAGATTCCTGCGATCAGGCGGGTTTCTAAACCGTCCGCACTCGGTCCATCATTTTTCCCGGTGTCCACGACGCGCCAAACTTCAACCGAATGAGCACGCCCCATCTGGTGGAGCCCTTCGTACGCTTCGATCATGGCGCTTGTGATCCAGGTACCGGGCTGGCCAGGACGGGGTTTATTTGCGCAGGCTCGGATGACTGCTCCGAATTCAGTGTCTCGGGTGATGACCAGCGAAGGGTCCTCCTCCGCTTTTCTTTTTGCCTTGGAGAGAGACTTTGGAAGTTTCATTTCGTTGAAAAATAACAGAGCCCGTTTTTTCGGTGAACACCACGGGATGAGGTCCTCTTCGCCGCTCGGCCACGGAAAAATTCCGTGCTCGTAGGCGTCGACCAAAAGGTCGGGCCAGACCTCGGCGCTCGTTGCGAGGACATCGCCCGTCTTTGCTTGGCTGAGAAGAGCGACTGGAAACTTTGAGGAGGAGGACAGTGACATGGCGTGACTCTACGGTAATCGACGGAGGGGGGTCTGGGGGAAAAAACTCAATTCAGACGCACTGCGGGATGACAAGGGGTTGACAGAACCTTACCCTTTTAAAAAATCTCACATGGAGGGGACGGATTATGAAGAATACTACTGGAATTGCTGTGCTTGGAGCTACGCTGTTCACGATCGCATCACTGGGTTTGGTTTCGCCGCAATCGGCTCATGCGAAAGAAATGACGCCTGCGCAGACGGAAATGGAAAATTATTTCACCGTCGATCAAGTTTTGATTTCTGAACTGAAGGGCAACCAGGAATCTTTTATCAGCTCAGAAGTGGTTTCGCCGCACACCGCCGTGTCTGAAGCCAAAAAGAACCTCATCGACCCAAGTATCATTGTCGCAGTGGGCTCTAAAGTGTTCGACATGGTCTTGAGCAACGGACCGGTGGTCACTGAGAATTACAGTCCGTCCTCGGCATTGCCAGCGGGGATGACTTCTTGGACCGAACTTGAAGGTTGGAAAGAGCCTGCAAACCGCACTTTTCGGCTGGTTTTCACGAATTTGTACAAACAAAAGGTCGTCGAGTTCGTCTATCACGTCGCTTACACTTACGGCGGGAACTATAACGGAGTGGGTCAATACCTGTCCCGCGTAGAGATTGAACCGGCGACGATCAACGTCCTCTGGGGATACAAGCTCGACGTTCGCGGCGCGGTTTTGAACGTGATGAATGCTGGAACGCGTGAAAATCCGATGGCCCGAATCGATTTGCGTCTGGATTGGTCGGTTTCGAACCTTCTGAAGCACACCCAGTCGTCGATTCGGTATTCTGTCCAAGGTGATGGCTTGTTCAAAAGCTATTCTGATGGCAGTATCGCCTCCAAGCTGAAGTAGCGGAAGCGCCGCTAACGGCGAAATTTAATCGAAAAGGGTTTAAACAGGACATGACTACTGAAAAGACGAAGCCATCGCGCAAGACTCTCAAGAAAAAGGGACGCGATAAGCGCGTGACGAAACTGAAAACGGATCCGGAATTCAAGAAGGCGTTTCACGAAGGAAAATCGAAACGCTCCACCGAAAAAAAAGCCGCGTTCCGTAAGAAGAAAAAAGGCAAGTAAGCATTAAGGGTCCGGAACTGAGCCGGGCCTGTGCTGAACGTCTGAATTCACTTCCTTTCAGGGTCAGTCACTGACCTGACACTTCTCGCCCGGTGGGGAATCTCCACCGGGCATTTTTTTATTTTATGGAAAACACTCATCGCCAATTCAAAGGCTGGACGAAACCGGGACCGTTGATCGAAAGCGTTTCCGAAGTGGAAGCGGACGAAACGCTGGATGCATTGTCCGGCAGTTACCGGATTTACCAATATGCCGATGGTCACCGCTTTTCTACGGATGACCTCTTGGTCGCCTGGTACGCGACTTCCCACAGCGTACGGGCTGAAAAAGTATTAGACCTTGGATCCGGAATTGGTTCGGTCGCGATGACGACGGCTTGGCGGTTGCCGAATGCGAAGTTTACCACGATCGAAGCCCAGGAGAGGTCAGTGCGGCTCGCCCGGAAATCTCTGAAGCACAACGAACTGGAATCCAGGTTCACCCTGATTACTGGCGACATGAGGGATGCCACGCTGCTCGAATCCACCGAAAAATTCGATCTCATCACGGGGAGTCCTCCTTACTTTCCGCTCACGGATGGCGTCTTGTCCGAACATCCGCAGAAGGTAGAGTGCCGTTTTGAAGCTCGGGGAGACGTTCGAGACTATTGCGACGCCGCAGCTCGGAATCTCGCGCCCGGCGGAATGTTCTTTCTGGTTTTTCCGAAAAACCAAGAAGAGCGATTGCTAGAGGGAGTTCTTCGAGCGGGATTGATCATTTTGCGTTCTCGCGCGGTAGTCTTTCGGGAGGGCGAGGTACCCCTGCTTTCGCTTTACCAAGTGGGGCGGTTGACAGATTTTCCTGAGAAATTAAGTCCGAAACTTTTTTCGGTTCACTCGAGGAATGTCGGTTGGGAAGAGCCTGCCCTCATCATTCGCGCAATGAATGGGGAAGTGCATCCGGAGTATTCGGTTGCGAAGCTTTCGATCGGTTTTCCTCCCTGACTTCATTCGAATCCGCACTTGTGGAAAAACGCGTTCAGCTCCTAAGATGATGGAATGGATTTTCATCTAGTAAAAGAGACCTGGAAACTTCGCGCATTCGGATTTCTGAAAATTCCGCTGATTTTCTTTTGCTCGCCAAAGTTAATCGAGATGACGGACGACGCCGTCGAAATGGTGATTCCTCTGAATTACCGAACGAAAAACCACCTCGGTTCGATGTATTTCGGTGCCCTGAGCATCGGGGCGGACATCGCCGGCGGACTGATCGCGATGCGACTCATCCAAAAGAGCGGCAACAAAGTCAGTCTCGTCTTCAAGGATTTTCGCGCGGAATTTTTGAAGCGTCCGGAGGGAGACGTGCATTTTCGTTCGACGGACGGTGCGAAGATGAAGCAACTGGTGGACCTTGCTCTAGCAACGGGCGAACGAGAAAACGACACGGTCGAGATTCTCGCAACCTGTCCATCAAAGCTGGGTGAAGAAATTGTCGCACGACTTTATTTGACGATTAGTCTGAAGAAAAAAACAGAACGGAAAAGTGCCTGAACTTCCTCGCGGTTAGCTCGTCACTGCCACTAAGCATTTTTCATTAATAATTTTTTAAGATGACGCTGATTGCTGATGGCGCGAAGTTTTGATAAAGTATTTACTCAACTATGAATTGGCTCATTGAACAAAGCGCAAAATTATCAATTTGGGCACTCTTCCTGCCCATCATTTTCGCGCTCGCGTTCATTTGTCCGCCGGTTTTTTCTTCCGCGAATGCAGCCCTTCCTCCACTCGTGAATGGTGCGATCAATCATCGCTACAGCGATTCGATTCATTCGGCGACGCTAGAATACTCCAATCATCGAGAAGATCACCACGCTTCAGACGCTGCCTCGTCTACAGAAAAGCACCCTGACGCAGATTCCGACTGCGATTTCGACTTCGGGAGTATTTTCTTTGTCGGTTGGCCGATGGACGAAAAAGCCCCTTGCCACTTTTCTGTTCAGTTCCGCTCTTTTTCGAAACCCGCTCACTGGGTTCAGAAAAAGGAACCTGAACTGTTTTCAGTCTGCTCCGCAATGCCTCATCGTCCACCTGACGTCGCTTAGTCTTTTTCCGCGACTTTAGCCTCTCATTGATCGAATTTTCATTGTCACTCCCGGGCGCTCGTGTGTCCGAAAGGAATTTTATGTTTGAACTCCTGAGGGAGTCGAGAAACGACATCGTTTCTATCGGCTCCGACTCAACCGAAATTTTGCGAAGCACGTGGGATGCGCGTGATCCTAACCGGCCGCTGGATGACCAGAGTTACGTCGCTCGTCTGCGGGGAAATGCCACCTACTGGCTCCGTTCCTGGCAGCAGGTCTTTAGCGAGAAGCGGTTGTCGGCAGATTTAATCGCGGGACTTACAGTAGCGACCGTCGCTCTGCCGTTGAACATTGCTCTTTCCGTCGCGGCGGGACTTCCAGCTTCGGTCGGTCTGATCGCCGGTGCAATCGGAGGTGGAGTGGCTGCATGCTTCGGAGGCTCAAAGCTCCAAGTCTCAGGCCCATCGACTGCTCTGAACGTGATGATTCTCGCAATAGCCACGAAGTGGGGAGTCGAAGGGGTGTTTGCTGGCGCAATCCTCGTCGGACTTCTCCAGCTCGCTTTCTTCTATTCGCGGGCATCGACTTACGCTCGTTTAATTCCAGAAGCAGTATTAGTCGGCTTCACCACGGGCGTCGGAATAAAGCTCCTCGATCAGCAAATTCCCCAGCTTCTGGATGTGGACCTGCCGGTGAGAGAGCTACTGCAGAACCTAGCGAACCCTTTGTGGCTGCACGATGTGCAGTGGCTTGCCGTGATGTCGGGACTGGTCGTCATCACATTCATGCTAGGGCTAGCGAAATTCCCGAAATTTCCTTCCGCAATTATCGGCCTTGCCATTGCTACGGGAATTTCAAGTTATCTGGGTTGGGAAATTCACCGAGTCGGTGCGGTACCTTCTTCCTTTCCGATTCCGGGATTTCCAGAACATCCTGCGGAAGAGTGGTTCGATCTCTTTATCAGCTGTATTCCGCTTGCGATTCTCGCAACGACCGAGAGCCTACTCTCTGCGAAGGGAATCGACCGCATTACGGAAACGAAAAAAGAGCACGATCCAAACCTAGAAACGTTCGGTCAGGCCCTGGGAAATATTGCCTCCGGTTTCTTCGGCGGAATGGTCGTCTCCGGTGCGATCGTTCGCTCGAGTGTGAACGTTCAGTCCGGCGGCCGTACTCGGATTTCGTCGATCTTCCATGCGTCTCTCCTGCTGCTTGCGCCAATTTTTGCCGCGAAATGGATTGGGGCCATTCCGATTGCCGCGCTCGCCGGACTGCTTTGCCTGGTGGGTTACCGCTTGGTCGAAGTGAAAACCTTCTTTCAGGTCTTGCGGGGAAGTAAACTTCAGGCGATTGCGTTTGTCATCGCGGCGACGGCCGTGGTGACAGGAAAAATGAGTATCGGCCTCGTTCTCGCGCTGTCGATTTCGGGGCTGGATTTCTATTTGAAAGGCCTCATTCGCAGAAATGCGGAGAAGAGGAAATACGGACGGGAGCCGCAAGCTCCGCTCCCCCAGGGTATTCGCGCCCAAATCGGAACGGTGGCAAAGAAAGACCTATTTTACAGGGCTAAACCTGCGGCGTTTCGCTTGCCGGAGGAAAACTGGGAAGCGCATGTCAACCACGCACCCGTCATTCATCCGACGGCGTTTGTGCATGAGAATGCGTCGCTCATCGGACGGGTCATCCTGAGTCCGGGTGTTCACGTAGCGGCGGAAGTCGCTTTACGTGCAGATGAAGGAACTCCCTTTTTCGTGGGGAGCAACACCAACATTCAAGACGGGGTCGTGCTTCACGCCCTGAAAAGAAAATGGGTGAAAGTCGGCGGAGACAACTGGGCGATCTACATCGGTGAGCGAGTTTCTCTCGCCCATCAAGCGCTCATTCACGGCCCGTCGTACGTGGGGGATGACACTTTTATCGGCTTTAAAGCCATCATCCACGACTCAGTCATCGGTAAGAACTGTTACGTCGGAATCGGCGCGATCGTCGTCGGAGTCGACATCGCCGATGGACGTTACGTTCCTCACGGCATGCTGGTCGATACGGCGGAAAAAGCCCAAGCACTCGGTCCTGCCCTCGACGCTCACCACCACTTCAACGAAGACGTCGTGGAAGTGAACATAGGGCTTGGCGAGGCTTACCGGGGCGACTGGCTTTTACCGAAAACCTCGCTTCATAAACTGAAATCTTTTTAAAAAAATCCACACGGAGCAATCAATGACTTATTTATACGGTGTTTTAGGCGCTATCGTTATTATCGGACTGATCGCACTCTCGAGGTCCTACTTTCGTGTCGAAGAGGGACATGCGGCGATCCTCTCCATCTTCGGAAAAATTCACCGCCGGAATGGTGAGATGGCCGTATATTCGGCCGGAATGCATCGCAAGTTTCCTTGGGAATGGGTGCACGAGTTTTCCGTGATGGAACGAGTCCTAGGGATTCGCGAGGATTCGCGGGAACTCGAAGTGCTCGTGCGCGACGGAACGCTCCTGCGCATGAATCCGCAAGTCCGTTTTCAGTTTGAGGCGAAGCAAGCCGAACTATTCGTATTTGGAATCTCAAAACCCATCCATCACCTTCGGGAGATGTTTCGAAGTCTGATCGGAAATGAAATTGCGTCTTTCGGAAAGAAAGATTCGGAAGAAGGAAGCTATGCAGACATTCGTCGGAACCGAGGAGAGCTGAATGAGGCGTTACGGCGCGAGTTCCAGGGTGACGTTGGGAATCGCTACGGCATTCGGTTTCGGGCCATCGATATTGCGGAAATTCTCCCGCCGGCTGATTTGGCCCAGGCGCTAAACTCCGTGCAGCGAGTGGAAGCGGAGTACGACACGTTGCTCAAGCGGATTCAGGCGGAATGCGAGCAGAAGATTTCCGGTGCGGAACACGGAGTGGAAATCGCCGGAATGCATGCCGAAGCCCAAGAGATCGAGATCGGGGTACTCGGTGGTGCGATCGCACAGTTGGAAAAAGAGGGGACCCTCGATGCTTACGTCAGCCGACGTGCAGACGAAGCGGCATCCCTTTCACGCACTCTTTTCATGAAAAACTAACGACTGAGCTAAGGAGCAAGCCATGAACGCATTTGAATTTAACATTGGATTTTTTGGAACCATCGCCGCCTTTGTCTTGGTTGGTTATATCCTCTACCGAATCTCGGTGATCGTCCTTCCCTTTCAGACCACGCTGATTTTGCGTTTCGGAAAATGTGTAGAGCGTATCGAAGCCCCCGGAATTTATTTCCGTCCTTCACTTTTTATACCGGGAATTCGTCGACTCGATGTTTCGCGAAAATACGATTACGTGCGCATGAGCGATTTGCATGTGAATGACCGGGATGGAACGACGCTTCGGGTTGACCTCTGGTTGGAATTTCGAGTGGTAAATGCTGAGACGAGCGTGTTTGGAATTGAGAGCTGGCGGGAAGCTCTCGGAAACCGCGTGCTTCATTCGCTGATGAATACGGCGGGTTCTAAGCGTCTGGAATCTATTTTGAGTGAACGCTCGCTCATTTCGCGAGAAATTCTGGATGAGGTCCGCGAAGAAGCGAAAGGATGGGGCGTGAGCATCGAACAACTTTGGATTCAAGATGTCCGGTTGCTTCCAGAGATCAGTAAGCAGTTCTTCGACCGCGTTGCGGCCCAAATCGAACTGCGAAAGGCCAGGTTAGAAGAAGAAGGCCGGATCCGGGTCCAGCTCCTTCAAGCCGACACGGAAAGAAAAGTCGCGGACCTGCAGGGCCGGGCTAAGTCCATGCAACCTCTAGCGGTAGGTCGTGCTTACCAGCGGTTAGGGGGACAACCGAAAGTGTTGAAGGCCTTCGAGAAACTCTACCAGCTCTCTCTCCTTCAACCGGGGAAAGTCGTCACCTTCCTTGGGTTCGGCGGCTCTGAAATGAGGGCCACCGATGCGCTGATGATTCCAGACTCCGAGACGCCCGAAACGGTGTCCAGACCCAGCGGAAATCACCACGCCCATTCTTAAATCCTTGAATTTGCAGAGTTATTATTTGGCTTAGGGTATTGCATAAACATAGCGCTATGCGTTATAAGGAGGGCGATGAATGGATGTTCGGTCGCCCTCCTTTTTTTCGTACTCTTCACCGGGTCGAATGCTTTCGCTCAGGTCGAACTCGGTTTGAGTTCGACTCGGTACTTAGGCCAGGGGTCCGAGGCGCGAGTGAACCGATTTTCCACGGTCGACTTCGGTTTGAATGCGGATCATTTCGGAAATGAAGTCGACGCACGGGTCATCGCGCAGTCCCAAATCGGACTAAACGATTCGGAGTACCGATTTATTGAAATGCCGGAAGTCTACCTCGCGACATCAAAAAAATGGACCGGAGACCTGCGAATCACAGTGGGTCGCAAACTCGTCCAGTGGAGCGTGCTCGATGACACTTGGGCAGCGGGCGCATTCCAATCACGGTTCCGGTGGGACTACCTTCATCCCAGTGTCGTGGGCGGCGCCGGGATGTTTGTAGAACTAGGCCAAGGCTTAGTGAAGTTCACGGCATATTATTCTCCGGTGTTTGTCCCCGATCGCGGGGCACCCCTCGACTTCTCTAATGGCCGCGTCCGTTCTCTTTCGCCGTGGGTGGTGAATCCTCCCTACGAAATTGAAATCCTTCGAAAGCAAGTTCCCGTTCGCTACGACGCGAAAATTCCTTCCATTGGGGAAATCATTCGCCAAAATTCGGTAGGTGCGAAGCTCGCTTTGGGACAAGATTTCGGTCCGTTTATTTCCACCAGTTACGCGTATCAACCCCTGAACCAACTGCTCATGAGTTATGAGGGCCAGTTGAATCTAAACGCCGCAGGAGAAGTTAGGGCCACGCTCTATCCGCGAGTCGCCTATCATCACGTCGGCGCAATCGACGCTGGCTTTCGAAATTCGGTGTTTTCTGGAACCCTCTCTCTTCTAGCGGATTTACCGGTGGATAATACCCAACCCTTAGTTCGAACCAGCCAACAGGTCGGTAATTTCTATCTGCTGAGTCCGACTCTCAGTTTAAATCCATTTATGAATCGGGCGGCTGGCGGCAACATGACCGTGAGTTACCTGAAAGTTTTTGGAAAAGATTTACCGGACCAAGGACTTCTATCCGACGGCGTTTCAAGTGAATTCGATTCGCGCTATCCCTACAAAAGCGCGTTTCTCTTTTCTGTTTTGTTTCCGTCGTGGAGAAAACTCACGGTGGATCTCAAGTTTCTTCTCGATCTAGAGAATCCAGGAACCATTGTTTCGTGGCGATTTGTTTACGCGGCTTCAAGGGCCTGGAAATTCAGTCTTGCCACCGATATTCTGTCGTCATTTACGGGCGGGGAATCGGATGGAACAGACTTCATTCACCGTTACCGAGAAAATGACCGAGTGACCGCTGGGGTAAGATATGTATTTTAGACAAACGCTGACTGTGCTTGCACTCTTGTTGATGTCCTCGTGCTCCCTCTATGAAGGTCCGAGCGCGCCTCGGAAAAAAGAATTCAGCCAAGCCACGCTGGGTTGTTTGAAAAATTTTCGGGTTCGATTAGATGGATATTTAGAAGGCAAATCAAACCCCGCGGCGGTGAACAAAATGGCGGATTGCGCGGTCTCCGCGCTTCACACGTTTGCGGAACTCACCCGAGGTGAACAAAGGGACCGCTTTTCGCCAGGCGAAATTCGCAACTTTCTACAGAAGTACTTTCTAGAAGATGTCGTCATTACGGATGCGTTTTTAGATGAAGTGATGCGTGTGAAGGGCGCATTCATGGGTGGATCTACCAGTGAATTCACTTTGAATGATCTGAAAGTTGCCGAAACCATGATCGGAAATTTGCGGACGGCGTTTGTGAAGTTGCAACCTTGGATGCCCGTTACGACCGAGCGATTAAAGTCTGCGGACGCTCTCTACATCGATGGCCTTACCCGTGCGATCGTGGAAGTGGCGGACCTTTTAGGGAATCAAATCACCGAAAATGAAACGCCTTATTCTTTTGCGCAGATGGAAAGATTATTAGACGAAATGGCCCACGTTTTTCACTGCGCGGACGTGGTGGCTCCTTTCCGAGCGCCTCTTCGCATGTCTGGCCTGCTGAAAGAGCTTTTTATCGCCCCCGGCATGCCTCGGGACCGAGTGACTGCGGCCGAATGGAGACTCATCTTTCAAGAAGGAGCTCGGTGGGGATCTGCCTACCTTCAGTTTTTGAATTTTCAAGCGAAGGGGACTGATCCGTCCCGTGGAGAAGGCCGGGAACGGTTTGTCGTGCTGGTCGATCGAATCCTCGATCAAGTGGTTCGGGTGGCTGGAAGGCATTGTCCTCCTGGAGCGGGATCGGTGGAAAATTGTCAAAACGCCCCAGGAATTCCGCTAACGCTGATCCAGGAGATGGTGGATCAGGTGGATGATACGATCGAGCTGGCGTCTTTTAGAGCAGAGCGCTCGACGATTAAGTCCATGATCGGACCCGTTCTGCGCGGCATGCTGGGAGGAACCCACAACGATGCGGCGGGACGAGCTGCCGAGCGCATCACGCCCGCTCACATCGAACGCATCCGGAATCTTGTCAGCGAATGGGCGGCCGGATCAAGGTACCTCGAAGCGGCCTACGCACGTTTATCGGGGTCCGCAAATTTTTCAAACACTGCCTATTATCAAACCCGCGACATCGTAAAATGGGATCCGCAGTCCCTCGCGAAATTTACCCCGCGCGAGTTGGATTGGCTTGACGGACTGCGAGGCGAGATTCGGCAAACCGCTGCTCTGGTGACTCGGAATTCAAAAAGTGCGGTGTTCGATGGTGCGAACCATGACCGGCCACGTGTCTACCGCGAACTCTCTCAACTGACATGGCTCCGGCCGATTTTTCGGGCGCTCGTCACCGGCTATCTTCGCGGTTCCGACGTCGAACAGCGCGCGAAAAGCGTCGAAACGGATGGACTCACCCTTCCCGAATTCGAAAATTTCGTGAAAGATTACTGGCCCGTGCTCACCGCCGCGAAATTAGTCGGACCAAGAAATAGCGTGGCCGAAGATTCTGCGTTACGGTTTCGGGAAGCGTCGCTCTTTACTCAGGCCTCCGACGGAAACAAAATGATTTCGGTCGACGAGGGAATCCAGTTGGTTCTGTACATGCTCTCTACCCAGCCGCTTTCAAAGCTGGTTCATGCGCGCGCGGTGTCGCTTTGCGGGGCCGGCGTGATCGACGATTTCGGCCAACCGAAAGTGGAATCCACCTGCTACCGTCGACAGGTTCTCGATTTCAATTCCAGTTCATCGGCCCTTCGAGATCTTTGGAGGCCCTTCCCACTCTTCACGAGGTTCTATGGAACTCTCAGTGCTCACGATCAGGATGAACTTCGGACGTATTTGGAAATGGCCGCAAGGAAGCCAGGCTACAACGCGAGCTCGGCCTTCATGTCCGATGAAACGCAAGCGACTGTGATGATTTTGCATTACGTCGAATCGCTTTTTCTGCGGTTTGATTTAAACCAAGATGGGGCGATCGACCGTGCGGAAGCATCGCAGGCATTCTTGATTTTTAGAAATGTCCTTTCGGGTATTGCCAAGCTGGATCCGAACGACCCAAAACTCGAAACGGCGTTTTTCTGGGTACTTACGGAAGGATCGCCTCCGGTGAATGCCTCCATGACCTGGTGGCGTAAATTCTGGCCCTCGGTGAGATTTATGTCTTATCACTGGCGAAAACCCGACTTTCGAGCAAATCGACTCGATCTTTTGAAAGTTTTTGGGACGTTATCCCACGTGCCTAAGTCTTGAAGTGAAGTCGGCGCTTGATTCGCTCCACGCGCCCCGCTAAAACCTAACCATGCCTCAGAAAATACGCAAAGAGTGGATTCAGTCCTGCGAGTTCCATCCGCACACGAATCTTGAAGTGCTTCGTCAAGTGCATCAGGGGATCGAAAAGAAAGTGACTTCAGGGGGTGCTCTACCGGTCCTGTTGCTCGATTTGGATTCTACACTTTATGAAGTGGGCCCCCGTTCAGGACATATTTTGAAGGAATGGGTCGATTCGAAAGAGAGCCAAAATTTTAAGTCTGTCCGAGACCGCGTTTCCAAATTGAAACCTTCGGAAATCGGATACTCGCTTTTGGACACTTTTACCGGAATGGGTCTATCCGTGGGGGACCCAGAAGTCGAATCTGCCCTCCACTCCGCTAACCATTTCTGGGCCGCGCGATTCTTTACGAATGATTACCTCGACTACGATCACGCTTATCCGGGGGCTTCTGATTTCGTGAAAAAGGCTTACGAACTCGGCGCCGAAATTATCTACCTCACTGGCCGGGATGAACCGGGAATGGGAAAAGGGACGAGAAAGCGGTTAATCGCAGATGGCTTTCCGTTTGATAGTGAGCGGACCCACCTGCTTTTGAAACGGTCCTTTGAATTAGACGACCTTGAGCATAAATCGAAAGCAGCGGACTACGTACGCGACATCGGAAGCTTGGTTGCTTCTTTTGAAAATGAGCCGCCGAACTTAGTGGCGCTCTCTGATCTCTTTCCCGAGTCCATGCATGTTTTCATGGACTCGGTGTACAGCGATCGCCCGGCACTTCCGAAGCCTGGATTTTACCGAATCACGGGCTTTACGGCATGAGCGCCACTCTCCAAAGTCCCTTTCTTTTGATCCTTTCTCGCGATGGGCGAGAAGAATTTGTAAAAAATGAACTCGCCACGCGGTTTCTCGGCGCGAAGTTCGCCTTTTCCAGACCCGGTTTCTTGTCCTTCAAACAGGCGGATGCCGTTTCGGGAGGTCAGAAAAATTGGCAGTGGTCCTCGAGCGAAAACCTGATTTTTCCGTTACGCTCAGCACTTTTCGTTGGAAAATGGTTAGCCGGAAAAGGCTTTACTCGCGCCGCGACGATTTCGGAAGACGCGCTGATGGAAGCCCTCACGCCACGGGTGAAATCAGCCGCCGCACCCATTGAAGCGGGAGGATCGGGCCGCACGATCCAACTCCGCTTCCACGCCATCGATGTCACTCCAGTGGGACGAGATGATGGCCTCACTCGCACGATTTCCCGTCATGATTTCGATCTCCGTTATCCCGGATGCTTATCAGACAGCGGACTCGCGGAGCACTTGCCCGACGCGTTTGCTGAAGAAAGTTGGAATCGGCCAGCCTTAACCGGGGATCTCATCCTGCAGGCTTTCGCTGTTTCTGAAACGGAAGTTTGGTTTGGTTGGTCCCTCCTTCGCGACGGAGAGTTCGGTAACCCAGGCGGTGAGAGTGGAATCGAGAAACCCGAAGGCGCGCCTTCACGGGCTTACTTGAAGTTTTCAGAAGCCGTCGCGCTTTTGGAACGCAAAATCGGAAAGCCGATTTTCAAGGCTGACGACCGCGTGATTGAGATCGGTTCGGCGCCGGGAGGCGCCTGTTTTGCGATGTTGGAGCGCGGGTTGAAAGTCACGGGTGTGGACCGAGGCGCGATGGATCCGGTAGTGCTGAAAAATCCAAGGTTTTCTCGGATCGATTCGAGTATTGGTGATTGGATGTTTCCGGAATCGATTCTCGCAGAGTGGTTGGTGCTCGATATAAATGCCGAGGCGAAGATCGCCGTACGGGAATGCAAGCCGCTCACCGATTATATCAAACGAGGTTTAAAAGGCGTGTTTTTCACGCTGAAGATGAACCAAACGGACTTAGCGCTTTCGACCGAACGTCTTGCCCGTACCACGGCGCAAGACCTCGGACTGGCTTTTTATTTTGTTCGTCAGCTGCCATCGAATCACCAAGAACTCGCACTCTTTGGTCTCACCCGTAAGGGGCTGGGTCTGAAATCGGTGAGCTCTCGGTAATCACGCGGGTCTTGATTTCGGCGGGTAGGTGACGACGGTTTTTACGTTCACCCACTCACGAATTCCGTAAGTCCCGAGCTCACGTCCGTACCCAGAAGACTTCGTGCCTCCGAACGGCACTCTCGGATCGCTTGCGGTGATCGTGTTGATGAAGAGTTGCCCGCTCTGGACCCAGCGCGTACAGAGTTCCATTTCTGCAGCGTCGCTCGTCCAAACGGACGCGCCCAGTCCGAATGGAGTCGCATTCGCAATCTCGAGTGCTTCTTCGAGATTTTCAAATGAGTACAGCGATGCAAGCGGCCCGAATGTTTCTTCAGTATAAAGTTTCGCGTGCTTCGGAATGTCGCTCACCACGGTCGGTGGGTAGAAATAACCTTTTCCATCGGGCAATTTGCCGCCCATTAACACTTTTGCTCCGTGTTTCTCTGCGTCGGTCAGCAGTGCGTGTAAGTCTTTACGAATTTGTGCAGTGGCAAGAGGGCCGAGGTCGGTGCTGGATTCGAGAGGGTTTCCCAATTTCAGTTTTGAGAACCGGGCAAGCATCCCGTCTCGAAAATTTTCGTAGAGGGAAGAGTGGATGATGAACCGTTTCGCAGCGATGCAGGATTGGCCGTTTGAGAGTAAACGAGCCTGGACTGCAGCATCCAGCGCTTGTTCCAAATTCGCGGAAGAGAATAGGATAAACGGATCGCTTCCTCCAAGCTCCAGCACGGTTTTTTTCAGCTGAGCGCCGGCTTGAGCAGCGACTTTCCTCCCGGCCCCTTCGCTTCCGGTGAGCGTGACTCCGTGAATGCGAGGGTCGCCGATGATTTTTTCAACGCGGCTTGAGGAGATGAGGAGGGTTGCGAATGCCCCGGCATCTTCGCCGGCTTCACGCAGGGAATCGCCGATGATTTTTTCGATTAACAGCGCCGACTGCGGCACATTCGATGCGTGTTTTAAAATCAGGGAATTACCCGAGAGCAGGACCGGAGCTGCGCAACGGAACACTTGCCAGAAGGGAAAGTTCCAAGGCATGACCGCAAGCAACGTTCCCATGGGTTCAAATCGAATTTCAGCTTTCGTTCCGGGAATGTCTTTTTGTTCGAATTTCACTTTTTCAGGGGCCAGGAGAGCGGGTCCATTTTCGGCGTAATGCCGGCAACAAGCCGCGCACTTGAGAACTTCCGCTTTTGCTTGGGCAAGGGTCTTTCCCATTTCAAGCGTCAGCATGCGCGCAAATTCATCGACTCCTCTTTCAAGCCGTTCGGCCATTCCGATGAGCGTTTTCACGCGACCGGGAAGCCTTGCTTCTAATGGAGAGAGGACGTCATCCCTAAATGCATGATCTGCCTTCGCTAGCCTCACCTCGATTTCGGCATCGGTGTGCTCGGCAAACTCTTTCAAAAGACTTTCATTTTCGGGGTTGATCGAGCGGACAATCATTGCGGTTTTCATGGTGCCTAGGATAGAAAAATGCCTATGGGTGCACAATGGAAACATGCAGGACGCCAAGCAAACGCGTCAAAACGGGGAGCGATCTTCGGAAAGCTCGTGAAAGAAATCATCGTCTCCGCCAGGATCGGTGACCCCCACCCCGACAATAATTCCCGCCTCCGGGCAGCGCTTGAATCCGCGCGAAGGCAGTCTGTGCCGAGGGATACGATCGAGCGCGCCATTAAAAAAGGCGCGGGGACGCTAGAAGGGGTGAATTACGAAACGATCGTCTATGAAGGATTCACTCCCCATCAAGTTCCGGTGATCGTCGAGTGCCTTACCGACAATAAAAACCGCACCGCGTCTGATTTGCGTGTTTTATTCCGCAAAGGCCAGCTCGGAAGCCAGGGAGCTGTCGGTTGGATGTTTGATCGCCTCGGAGTGATCGAGGCCACTCTTCCGGGAACGGGCGTCGATATCGAGGGAGTCGCCATCGAATCGGGTGCTCAAAATGTCGAAGCCCTCGAGGCGGAAGATGTTCCCGCGGGTTCCACGGGAGCACGATTTTTCTGTGACCCGACTGATCTGGACGCCGTGAATAAAACGCTCACCGCGCAGGGTTGGATCATCACATTGTCTGAAATGAGTTTTCTCGCGAAGAACAAAGTCGAGCTCGGGGATGAACAGAAGAAAGAAGCGGTTGAGTTTCTTTCGGACATCGATGACCACGATGATGTCCACCGCATTTATACTGCGCTGTAGATGGGCCTTTAGAAAAATATCCTTTCAATGCGATGGCCATCCATGGCCTTCCCGACCCGGCTCGTCGCTTCCTGCGACTCGCACGGGCACTCGCATTGAAAGGATATTTTTCTAAAGGCCCATCTCGAGCGCAGCCACCATTTAGCGTTTATCTCGCGTCTTGAGGCGTTGGGGATTTCTGGAACGAGTGCGACGGGGTGGCTATCGGCTCCGGTGAGCCTGCTTTCCTCTTTAGAAAAAGAGGTCTCGGAGTTCGCCTTCAGGTCTGGACAGTCCGGCACGCGCGTCGATGAGTTTTCGTCTCGTAGGGTTGTGGAAATAGGTCAGCTTGACGAGACAACCCATGACGTCGGAGAGGGTGAGGCCATTGATCACGAAGCCGGCCCTGAGTTTTGCAATGATCACGGGATTGTTGGTGGCGCGGTGGCTGGAGTCGATGGTTTGGAACCCCTGCTCTTTCGCGAATGCGAGCACTGCGCGAACCAGTTCGGTGTAAATTCCTTTTCGCTGATGATCGGGATGCACTGCCGATAACGCCATGTGAAGATTAGCGCCGTCCGTTTGCATTGCGCGCGTGAACGCCACGAGCTGCGATCCGGAATAGACTGCTAATCGAAAGTTCACAAGCGAGTGCGAAGTGGCCTGGAGGCGATCCCGATGCTGCTTCTCTTCCGCGCTATAAAGTGGATCAACGCTCGGCGGATTCGTCAGTAAGAGGTCCACCAACGCTTGGAATTGGAGCTCCGACTTAAAATCGTCTAGAACTCGAAACTCGTATTGATCGCGGTACATCCATGATTCAAGCGCCATCGCTGACCCATAAACGGATCCGGCGCTTTGAACAAGCGTCGCACGGAGGCATCTGCGCTTGGTCTCCACGCAAGCGGTGGTGTGATGGAGATCTCATGTATTTCCTAGAAAATACGACTTGTCCGAATGAGGAGGGAGCAAAAAGTCCGTGAGGCGTGACTACCCTTGGGAGTCGCACTTTGAGAATAGGATATTCGAAAAGGCCATTAGCCCTAAAGGGCTATCAGTCACACGATGTGACTGAAGGATGCGACGAGCCGGGTCGGGCAGGCCAGGGATGGCCGGGAGCATCCTCACGGACTTTTTGCTCCCTCCTCATTCGGACAACTCCCATTGACCTAGCCCAGATTTTCTCTATAACAGACCCACCGCTTCGACTTTACCTTGCCGGAATTCAGCGATTTGAGCGTGGGCTTTGAACGGCAAAACCAGTCTTCTCAAACGAGAAGCAGGAGTCTCCATGACTGCATCGACGAAAATCCTCGGCCCGATTTCGAAATTTATGAAGCATCATTACCGGCATTTCAACGCAGCGGCGATGATCGACGCCGTCGAGGGCTATAATAAGCACATCGATTCCGGCGGTAAGATGATGGTCACGCTTGCGGGCGCGATGTCGACGGCAGAGCTTGGTCTTTCCCTCGCGGAAATGATTCGCCAGGGAAAAGTTCACGCGATTTCTTGCACCGGCGCGAACTTAGAAGAAGATGTTTATAACCTGGTTGCTCACGACCACTACGAGCGGGTGCCGAACTACCGGGATTTGACGAAAGAAGACGAGCAACGCCTCTACGATAAACACTTAAACCGAGTGACCGATACGTGCATTCCTGAAGAAGCGGCGATGCGCAAGATTTGGCGGATCATGGAAAACGAGTGGAATTCTGCAGAAGCGAAGGGCGAGCGTTGCTTCCCGCACGAATTTTTCTACCGCGCACTCCTGTCGGGAAAATTTAAAGAACATTATCAGATCGACCCGAAAGACAGCTGGTTGCTTGCCGCTGCGGAAAAAAATCTGCCGATGGTGGTTCCGGGATGGGAAGACTCGACTCTCGGAAACATGTACGCGTCTTACTGCCTCAAGGGGTTAGTGAAGAACGTTCACACCGTGCGATCAGGAATCGAATACATGACCATGCTCGCGGAATGGTACCTCGGCGTGTCCGCAAATCATTCAATCGGATTTTTCCAAATCGGGGGCGGCATCGCGGGGGATTTCCCGATCTGCGTCGTTCCGATGATTCGCCAAGATCTCGAAAAAGATGACGTCAGGCTTTGGGGCTATTTCTGCCAGATTTCCGACTCCACGACTTCGTATGGATCCTACTCAGGAGCCGTGCCGAACGAAAAAATCACCTGGGGAAAACTTTCTGTGACTACCCCGAGTTACATCGTAGAAAGCGACGCAACGATCGTGGCACCTCTGATGTTTGCTTATATTCTAAATCAGTAAATAGAGGCGAATTTCGCTTTTTACCTGAGGCCGAGTCGAGGGGGTTTCGCACAGTACTTCTGGAGCGAGATCCCCCGCGGACCTTCACTGGTTCCGACCCTGGCTAGGTTCATGGTCGTTTGTAAGATGCGGTCGTCATGAATCACTTCCGTAAAGCGAAAACGGATAGAATTTTTCAAACTTCCATCCGGCAAAAAAACGCGGTCTGGCAGTCCAGTACCGATTCCGGCAAGCGTGATTTCGCTTTGATTCACGGACCATTTTCCGATGAGCGTCTTGTAGCTCAAGGTGTCGTAGCTTCGAGTCGTGGAGCGAATGTCGGTTAAAACCAGTTCGGCATAATGAGCGAAGTAAGATCCGTCACGGAAGAGCTGCAGGGAAAGTTCGGCGGAAATCGGACGTCCGCGGTCGTCGACTCCGAGGAGCGCCGTTTCCCATGAGTAAGTTTGGTAAAACCAGAGCTTATCCATCTCTCGGCAATCTCCATGAGCCGAAAAGAGAAAAGAGTCGTAGTAGCTTGGGGATTCTTGGAGCTCAGTTGCCTGGGCCCGAGGGGAGGGCGCGACCATCGAAACCATCGACAGAAGAAGGAAAAGTCCAAACGGAACTTTCATCGGGAGATTTTTAGTCGGGCGCTTCTGAATCAGGTTTCTTTTGAACATCGGTGACTCCTGAAGCCGAGTGTTTCCTGGGAAAACCTAAAAAGCGAAGAAGATTTTTAAGATGGAGTTATTTTCGAGAGAAGACGACCCCAAACAGGCCGTCTTCTCCTCATGCCATTCCCCACGCGCCGATGGTCCCCTATGCGGCGAATGGAAAGTGGATCATGATTTTACCTAAAGCAACGGCTGTGCCAGAGCATGCAAGTGGAAGCGATCGTTTTGGCTGTTTTGGGCGGGCTTTTCGACAGAAAAAAAGAGTGCAACGGGAAAAAAAAGAAACCCCGGTGTCAGAGCGGTCCTTCCCTCGGTGCGAATCGACACTCGGCGCGATTTGACAGCTGTTCCGTCGGGCCCTACTCTTGTTCACTATGAAACAATTTCATTTGGTATTCGTCGCGCTTTTTGCCGTCTCTGCATCTGCTTCAGGACTTCAATCTGAATCTGCTCCTGGATCTTTGCCTGAACTACTAGCCGAAACTTTCGTCCATTGTGATGCGCGGCTAACGGTCGAGACTTGGAATTTTGAAACCGGTAAAAAAGTGAAGACAGATCTTGTTCCCGCTTGTCCGCTGCATGATGAAGCACGAGTCGTCGTGAACGATGGGGGCTTCCAGGCCCGGCCGGTCGTCTGCGAAGTGCCGTATGGAAGTTTGAATCTGGTCACCGGATTCTCGGTCGATTCGATGTCGATGAACATCGATGATCCAATCTTGCGAGTGGGAATGATGGATTTGCGTGGAGCGAACTACTTAAACTCCGCCGCTTCTTCAGGGCTCGATATTTCGATCCCTTATCGTAACGAGTGGGTCACATCCCATGACGATCCATTGGTTAAAGAAATTCGGTTCGAAACTTCCCCCGCATGGTCTCCGGTGTCTGTCTCTACCGAGAATGGAATGAACATTCAGGTGTCGAAAATCACCACCCACTGCACCGGACTTCAGAGCCTCTGACAAAAAAACAGATGCTCTTCCGCATTTTCAAACGTGTGGAAGAGCTGGAATCCCGCTTGCCGAAGTACGGTCATCACCGTGCGTGAGCTCCAGGGATTTTCTTTTCCCAGTTTTTGGAAAGAAAGCACCAAGATGCCTTTCTTCGGACGAAGCCCTTTGAAGAGGATCTGAAGAATGCGAAAGGCGTCTTCGATCGAGTAGCTCGCATCGGCATTCGACCACCAAAAGGAATCCAATGTTTCGGTGGGTAATCCGAGCATGCGGAGGTCTTTTTTCACGACGTCTACTTTGTATCCGAGTCGCACCAAGGAACCGTTGCCGGTTTCCGATGTGGTCAGGACACTCCCGCCGGTCTCAACGAGGTAGCTAAAGAGGGTGAGTGGATCTTTGATTCCTTCAGGACTCAGGTCAGTAGGCGCCATTTAAGAGAGTGTCGCCCGAAATCACGGGTTAGAACACTGGAAATAGAAAAAGCGAAGACCGTATGAAGCGAGTGAGGATAACTTCGATACGGTCTTCGTCTTTTATGGGGCACGCCTGTCAATGTGAGGGCAAAAAGAGAGGAAGAGGACAAAAGCTTCCCTCCTGCCTCTTAGTCAGCGGGGATCCCCGCGACTCCGGTTCTCAGCATTTTCATTTAAATAATAATGGTGGCATTCGTTGAGTCGTAGCATTCAGTCCCTCCCGTTCAAGGTTGGTGATCCGAGTGAGTGATGAACTCCTCAGAGTTCAGTCTCACCTACAAACACAGAGTAAATGATGTGGCTAAGAGTGGAGTTAAACTCACTTAAAAAGTCTTTTAGAAGCTTAAAAGCAGGCTTCTGAAAACTGAGGCTGGAGCCTCATAGCGATGAAATGAACACCAAGCGCGGATCAGACGTCAGGCTTATAACGCTCCGGCTGACTCATGAGGTAACCCTCCGTCTTGAGCGCCCGGTGGTAAATCTTCGAAATGAGGGGATAATCGGATACTTCGATTCCGTAGCGAATCGCGCTGTAACATTGGGGAATCAGGCAGAGATCAGCCAGCGTTAACGAGTCACCGAAGGAGTACTCGCCAGCCGTGGTGCGGATGCTTTTTTCAAAGGCAGCCATCCCATTCCTCAGCCAATACCTCGCCCAAGTTTTTCTCTTCTCGACATGATTCGGATCTTCATCGGGAGAAACGATGAGCTGAGTGCTCAGATTCTGCAGAGGTTGGGTGTTCGCATTCACTGCTTCAACTAACGCTCGCACTCTCGCCCGGTCGAGCGCGTGGACGGGGAGAAGGCGGGGCAATGGATAGCGTTCTTCTAAGTATTCTAAAATCGCAACGGAATCGACCAGACGAGGCGGTGGATTCGATTCGTCGAGGAGTTCGAGCACCGGAACGTAACCGAAGGGATGGCGGTCTCTGTGCGTTTCGCTCTCACTCTCTCCATCTAAAAGGCTAACGGCGGTAAACTCGACATCTGCTTCGGAAAAGCCTTTCAATGCAAGGGCCCAGCGCACGCGCCAAGAACTCGATGAGCGCCAATAGTGGTAGAGTCGGAATTTTTTCATGGTGCCTGGTCGAGCCTTTTACCGAGGGAGTGTTTCGTCGAGTTCGGTCGGAGGAGCTGCAACGATTTGGTTCACGAGTCGGCCGAGTTGATCAATCTCCAGGACCACTTCATCTCCGGGTTTCAACCACTGATTATTTGTGATCTTCGACCCATTCAGTTCTAGAAAGCACCCGGTTCCGACGGTCCCAGATCCGATCACTTCACCGGGGTGAAGTTCCGTACCATAGCTCGCGCGTTCGACAATTTGGGCGAACGTCCAAGTCATGTCCCGAGTGTTTCCGGAAGAAACCTGGATTCCATTTACGAAACACTTCATCGCCAGGTCGTGCCGTTCTCCCTCTTTCGACTGGATTGCTTTTGGGGAGAGTTCGTCCCGAGTCACGAGGTAAGGTCCCAGAGAAGTGGAGAAGTCTTTCCCTTTTGCCGGCCCGAGGTTGAGTTTCATTTCCTCCATCTGAAGGTGGCGGGCGGACCAGTCGTTCATGATCATGTAGCCAAAAATATGGTCATCCGCACGGCTGGCTGGAATATTTCGGCCGCCCTTGCGCAAAACGATCGCGGATTCGAGCTCGAAATCGAGTTTATCTTCGGTGAGTTTCTGGACGGGAATTTCTCCGGGTCCCGAAACGGCAAGGTGATTAGTGAAATAAAAAATCGGAAATTTGTCGAACTCCGGAATCATTTCTAGACCGCGATTTTTCCGAGCAGAAGCAACATGCTGCCGAAAAGCATAGCCATCCCGCATCGAAGTCGGCCGGGGGATGGGAGAAAGCAATTTCACTTTCGTCTCGTCATGGATGCATTCGGGAGGGAGTTCGCCCAACTTGAAGTTTTTTGCGATGAGATGCATCTGTGGGAGAAAAGTTTCATCCTGGCGAATCAGGCTCAGCATGTCTGCGGGCGCGGTAATCTTTAAATGCCGGGCCGCAGCGGCGATGTCGACGACCTTTCCCGATCCAAGCTCTCCTTCGTGGATGCCGATCAATTCGAGAGTAGGATGGGTAGGGGAAACGTAAGTGACAAATCGCATGGCCCTGTTTTCTCGATTAGTTCGGCTTCGGTCAAACGCTATTTTCCGAGAAGAATGCGAGGCCGTCTTAAAATGAAGAAAGCCGCGCGGCTCTCGCCGGCGCGGCTTTCTTATCTTTTAGACACGCTGCTTAGTTATTCGATCAGTCTCATCGATCGATCTAATAACGCGCAGAGTTCCGGAAAAGACTACCAGAAACGCTTGTTTGAAAAGGTTTCTTTCAGTCCTTTAGGGAAAGACCAGCGAGGCTTTTTAGTCGCTGGGCGTGCTTTGATTTCCATTGGTTCGCCGGTGAAAGGATTGATGCCTTTTCCGGATTTTCGAGCTTTTACTTCCTTGCGAACGAGCGTTCCCACAACTGGGAAACGAACGCGTTCTCCGCCGGCAGCTGCTTTAGCGCCTGCGGTGAAGGCAGTCTCAAGGATTGCGCGAACGTCGGAACGCTTCAGGCGGACTTCGCCTTTGCGGGTGACGGTTGCGGATTTCATGAGGTTTTCATGCACTTCATTGATGAACGAGAATTTCGCTTTTTTCTTTGCCATTAGATTTAGATCTCCTGTGTTTCTTAGTTGTAAGAGGCCTCATTTGCGCGCGCAATGGAATTTTTCAGAAATCGTTCGGAAAAAAAACGATGGATAGCTCGGTCTTTTTCGCTTTTTTTAGAAAATAAACCATGGATCAAATTTTAGACTTTTCTATTTTTCCGAAAAAAGCGCGTTTTTGCCGGTAAAACTTGCATAAATGGAAAGCTGACCGCATTCTGAGCATGCGTGATCAAAACCTTATTTTTCGATATGGATGGGACACTCGTCGATACTGAACTCGCTGCGGCGAAAGCAGTCGAGGAGTGTTTTCTGCGTTGGAATTATCAAATTTCTGCACAGGATGTGGGATTTGTCTCGGGCCGCACATGGGGGAAAGCGTTTGATTACCTCTTTGAGAAGTATCCGCCACCCGGTGAAAGAGAGTCCGCAACCGAAGAAGTGCTGGAAACTTACCGAGCCAAAATCGAAACCGATTTGATCGAAGTGGCGGGCGTTCGCGAATGCATCCGGGACCTCGCAAAAGAATATCCGCTCGCTTTAGTGTCTGGGTCTTACCGAAGAGAAATTCTTTCAATCTTGGATCGCCTGGGAATTCGAGATTGTTTTCAGGTGGTTTTAGGCGCGGAAGATTACCCGGCAAGCAAACCGGCTCCGGATGGTTACTTGAAAGCGATGGAGATTTTGGGCGCGGAAGCCGCTACCACGCTCGTTTTTGAGGATAGTACAGCCGGCGTGGCATCGGCACTTTCGGCGGGGATGCAAGTTTGCGTGATCACCTCGACGAATCATCACGACGCCGATACGCGAGGGGCGCACTACTTTATACCGGATTTATCAGGGGTGAATCGCGCTTGGGTAAAAGCCCTGATGGCAGTCGCAAATTCTGGATAGAGTTCTATAAATCGGTCAGTCCGGACTGGGTTTCGTCCGTAGGTTTGATTCAGAATGAGTGAAACGAAGAGTGTTTCTTCTTTTCCTTGGGTATCGACCACGCGGATGGTCCAATCCGGTTTCTCCGTGAGCACGGATAGATTTTCTTTTTTCGCGGAATCGGCCGAAACCAATCTGACCAGCCTCTGGTGAAGGATTTGATCTAGGCTCGTGGAATCGATTCCGCTCAACAACGAATTTCCGTGTTTCCAGTCATTTCCTCGGCGCTCAAAGGTCCAGGTTTTTTCCGGTAAAGAGGAGGCATTCGTCAGGATAACCCGGGCGATGGATTCGATTTCGCTTATCCAAGGGGACTTTAATTGAAAGGCAGCCGGCGATTTCAGGTGGCCAAAAAACGGGATGAGCGCTCCTCGGACAATCCAGGTTTTATTTTCTGGTTTAGCCACCTGGCCGGGCTTGCCATCAGCAGAGCGGCGGAAGTAGATGCTGTCGCCCGTCGGATCGCCAAATTGAAGGATCGTTTCTTTTTGCGAGGTCGCTGCCCTTACTTCGACTCGGTAGGGCTCAAAACCGAATGTCGCATTCGTTCCCGAACCCGCCGGCCCCTCGGTGGAAAGCGTGTTCAAGGTTTCCAGAAAGTGCTCGACGAGTTTCCGGTCGGCCACGTCACCCTTTTCCTCACCATCCGAGCGGGAAGTGAGTTTCCAAGTTCCGGTCACTGATTTTTCGACTCGGACATGCCAGGCGGGAGTTGCCGGTGCGCGAAGGGAGACCTCGAGTCGCTCAATCGCTGCGCTCGACGGCCCTCTCATTCCGAGAAGCGTCGGCTGTCCTATAGGGAGGGGGTCTAGTTTTTCCGTGCAGCTGGAGAGAAGGCCCCAAAGACAAAAATAAACGATCACGGACGAAGAGAGAACAAAGGGAATTTTAGGGTGTTTCAGCATGGGTGTCTGTTTGACATCCTAAGAGGTTCGGTCCTATCGTGGCAACCACATGTTTGCTGAAAACTCTTCGATTTGGGAAATGGTAAAACACGGCGGTATGACGATGGTCCCGCTCATCGTTTGTTCGCTGATCGGCTGGGCAGTGATTTTTGAGAGGTCCTGGCGTTTCTACTCCCTCTCTCGAGACCTGCGTTCCTTTCACCTGGAAGCGATGAATGCGCTTCTTCGTCACGAGTGGGACGATGTGAAAAAACTCTGTCTGAAAAACGAAGGTTTGCCGACGGCAGAGCTGCTTCGAACCGCGATCGATCGGTTGAATGCGAAAGACGAGCGACTTCGAGCAAACTGGTTGGAAGCTGTCGAGCGCCGTCGCCAAATTTTAAATCAAGAACTCCGGAAAAATCTTTGGATGCTGGGAACGATCGGGAGTGCGGCGCCCTTTATTGGGCTTGCCGGTACGGTCGTGGGTATTTTGGGTGCATTTAATGAGATGGCTCGTAAAGGCGCGGGCGGGTTTGCGGTGGTGGCCGAGGGAATTTCTTCGGCACTGGTTGCGACGGCGGCGGGTATTATCGTGGCCGTGATCGCGGTCGTCGCTTTTAATGCCTTCCAAACGAAGTGGAGTGGATTCGTGCTGCTGATTAAGATCCAAGCAGAAGAATTTGCCGAAATTCTATCGTCGTCCGCTCCGAAGGCTTAATTCATGGCGATTCGACTGGGCGGAAAATCTGGAGGCGGGGAAGATCACGACGCAGAAATTGTGGCGGAGATTAACATCACGCCGTTAACCGACATCTTCCTCGTGCTTTTGATTATATTTATGGTGACCTCATCCGTGATGACGAATTCCGGCGTCGACGTGAGTCTGCCGAGTGCTTCACCGGAAACTTCCCAGTCACAGCCCGAAGGAATCGTGGTGAGCCTGCTTCCGGCCGGTCGGATGCAAGTGAACGGGCTGGCCGTCGCGGCGGGAGACTATGGGACGCTCGAGACGAGCCTTAAAAAAGCTTTCGGGATGACGAAATCCCGGCTGGTGATCCTAGAAGGGGATAAGGAAGCATTCCTCGGTTCGGCCATCGAAGTCATGGATTCTGCAAGGAAAGCGGGTGCCGAAAAATTCGCGATTGCCACGAGCACTGGCGATGGCGGCCGCTCTAAAAAATAAGCGTTGATAATGCGCCGAATAATGGCTGCCGACGTCTTGTGAATCCTAAGCGCATCGGGTAAACCAGTCTGCTCAACCAATATTTAAGAATGACTCAAGCAGTACTGAAGCAACGCTCAAACAATGTCTGACAATGTCTGAATCAATTTTTCAGGTCTAATTTCGGAGAACAGCGACGTGGCATCCAAAAGCATGACGAAGAACAAGTTGAATCTGGCTCCTCTGAAAGGAAAGTCTGTGAATCCATCCCAAACGACGTCTAAACCTTCGGTGGTGTCGAAAGATTCTTCCCAGAAAAAGTTCACTCTCCCAGCAAAACAGCTCATCCAAATTCACGACTTGATGGTTCGGACTCGCTGCCTAGAAGAGCGCTTGATCCGCATGTACAAACAGAGCGATGGGTACTTCTGGATCGGGGGTCCCGGCGAAGAAGCTTTCAATATTCCGCTCGGACTTCACGTGAAAAAAGGTCAGGGCCTGGATTACGATTTTCTTCATCTCCACTACCGTTCTTCGGGGATTCTTCTCGCCATGGGCGCTGAGCCTCTGGACATGATTCGCCAGATGAAAAATACCGCGAGCGATCCCTATTCAGGTGGGCGAAACTTCGGAAATCACACCTCGATTCGCAAATGGAACGTGGTGCCGATCACTTCCACGATCGAAACCCAGTACGCGACGGCGATCGGGACGGGAATTGCTCAACGACAGCACGGCGGAGATTCCATCACGATCGTAAATGGCGGCGATGCGGGAACTGCGGAAGGTGAATTCGCTTCTTGTCTGGTCTGGTCATCACGTCCGAAAGAGGAACTTCCGATCCTCATAATCGTGACCAATAACGAATTTGGGATTTCTACTCCTTCGAATACGCAGCATGGCGAAAAGCACATGGCCGACCGTGGGACTGCTTTCGGAATTAAAAATCGCGTGATTAACGGAAACGATCCGGAAGAAGCGTTCCTCGCGATTCAAGAAGCCACCGCCTACATCCGGAAAGAGAGAAAACCTTTTCTCCTCGAAGCCCGCGTTTCCCGACTCTATGGCCACTCGTCAGCAACCGGCGCAAACCTCGTAAAAGGCGAAGACGATTCGCTCACCCTCTTCGAAACTCGCTTAGAAAAAGAAGGCGTGATGACTCGCGAGAAGATGGATGCGGTCCGAACGAAATACACCGAAGACATGCTGGAAATGGCAAAACGCGTGAAAGAAGAGCCGATGCCGGATCCCTCGACGATTTACGATCACACCTTCAAAGGTCAGAAAGGTAAGTACCTCTAATGGCACACATGGCACAGGCTATCCGCATGGCCCTTCACTACGGTGAAGAGAACCTCGAATTGAAAAACGTTTTCGGTGAAGACGTGGGTCCTCCACTCGGCGGAGCCTTCACGGTCACTCAAGGAATCAAGACATCGTGGAACAGCCCCCTCGATGAGCGCGGTATCGTCGGCGCTGCGATTGGGCTTGGCCTTGCGGGATGCCGAAGCGTCGCAGAAATTCAGTTCTGCGATTACATCTACAATACGATCGATCTATTAAAACTCGGCGGAATGCAGTCTTGGACGTCGAACGGGGACTGGAACCTTCCGGTCACGATCATGACTCCAGTCGGCGCGGGAATTCGCGGTTCGATTTATCACTCGCACTCTTTCGATGCGATGATGACGCACATCCCGGGTTGGAAAATCGTCATGCCGTCGACTCCGCTCGACGCGTACGGGTTACTCCTGGCCTGCATGAAGGATGAAAATCCGACGATGTTCCTCATGCCGAAAGCGCTTCTCCGCGTTCGCGGCACCGAGCAAATTCCGGGAGAGCCTGAGCTCACCCCTGAAGGCGAAAAAGAACTGAAGGCGATGATTGACATGCCGATCTTAGGTTCTGAAGCTCAGAAGACGTGGAAGCCAAAGTGGCCGAAACTGACGGATTACACGGTCGAAATCGGTAAGGCGAAAATTTCTCGCGAAGGCGAGCATGTGACCGTGGTCACGTACGGACGGCACGTCCTGATCGCAAACGAAGTCGCGGACCGTCTGAAAGAAGAAGGCATCTCGGTTGAAGTGATCGATCTGCGCACGCTCATGCCTTACGACTGGGCGACCGTGTCGGCATCGATCGGTAAAACGAAACGAGTGATTTTCGTGAACGAAGACACCGAAGTCACGAACTTCGGCGAACACCTCTACCGCCGCGCGGTGGATGAGTTCTTTTACTCGTTAGAGTCGAAGCCACGTTTGCTTGCGGGTGCTTACGTACCCGGAATTGGACTTGCGGACGCGCTCGAAGCGGCTTCGGTTCCTCAGGCTTACGACATCGAAAATGCGATTCGCGAGACGGTAGCCGAAAAGGCTTAAGCCCGACTTAAGTCACGGTGAGATCGTGACCGAATGACAGGGGAGTAAATTTTGAATTCAAATTTGCTCATCACCTTTAAAACCATCGGGTTGCTTGTACTCAGTAACGTTTTCATGACGTTTGCTTGGTACGGGTACCTGAATTTAGGGTGAGCCTTTTCCAACCGGCAAGCCGCGCGGGACTTCCGCACTAGGCAGCTTCTTGGTCGGCAAGGTCGCATGAGGAAGTGCGGGAGCCAGGTAGAGACGAGTCTGGTGGAGTTGGTCCGTCCCGACGAGATCGAAGGGGAGAGTGAGCGCGCGTTTCCAAAATTCCGCGTGATCGGGAATGCCCCAGTAGCGGGTTCTTAGTCCGCGGGAGTGTGCATCCCGCTGGAGCATTCGGAGTTTCTCGATTTCAGGCCGCGGCATTTCTCCATTTCCCATCCAAGTGAATTGGCTTGCCCACCGGAAATGCACGTAACACTGGAAAGAGGCATTTGGCTGATCTTTTTCTGCGGCCCGGCTAACCGTGAGGCAAGCGGGCGCGGTTTCTAAACCATCGAAATAATCTCGCGAATGCACATTCATGAGCACCGCGGTTACCGGCCCCGGTTTTACTTCTTTTCCATCTTTTCCGTATTGCGCGAGCATCGGATATTTAGAGAGCAGACTTCGGAGCAGTGGCACTACTTTTCGACTCGTGATGAACGGGCGCATTTCAATCCAAAGGGTGAATTTTTTTCCGTCACCATAGACCGAGCCTTTTTCGTCGACTAATTTCTGGAGTCGATCGAGGTATAGGTCTTTTAAACTGCCGTAGGTCCAAAGGCCTAGATGCACCACGCGAACCTCGCCGCGACGATCGGTGACGTCGGCCTCCACGCTGGTGATTCCATTCTCTAGGGCGGTGTCGAGCGGGTGTTCTTGGGCAAAATCGTTGTGCGAGTGAAGGATGGAGAGAGGGCCGTCTGGGGCGGGGAAGGTTGGTGTTTTTTCGGCCGCACCTGCGATGGATACGAGAAAAATCGCGGCGGTAACGCAGATGAAGGAGCAAGGTTTAATGGAGAGAATGGAATGACGGCGCAAGAACCAACCTCTTCTTAGGGCTTCCAAAGTGGAAACTCAGTTTGCGGAAGCGGGGAACTCCCGTCAATCGGCAGCGCGAGATCGGCGGCAGCGATTTGACGGCAGCTTTCCATGGCGCTTCAGCCGGGCCGTGTCTAAAATGAAGAAAGGTTTCTACTGCTATTTGATCGTGAGAAGGGGCTTCTATTCATGCGTCGTGGTGAACTATTCCGCTCTCGAAATTTCTTATTCCCCCTATTTTTTGTAACGCTCTCTGCATTCGGAGCAGATCCGACGGTACCGAAAGTGAATGAGGGCTCCCTCCCGAGCTTTACAAACACCCAGCTTCCTTCGATTGCTTCCTGCGACCGAGAAGACCCGGCCGCTGAAACGGCATCGAGTGGGAACGGAATCATCGATGCGGTGACGTCGACTGCGAAAACGGTGAAGGGGAGTTTCGGGCAAGGGAAAGAAGAAGACGACATCGATGGGAAGGCGACGATCGATACGGTTTGTCCGGACCCAGGAAAATCTCCGCCGGAAAATGCTAAGGACATGGCTTGCGGTGTTTTTAAAAACGACGTGAATTTCCTAGAGAATAAAAGAAAAGAGATCACGAAATCGGGTGAGGCCTACGCTTGTCAGCGCGGCGTGCTCGATGCTTTGAATAAGGAGCTGGTCTGTTTTCGAAAGCAACTCACCGCAGCCGATAAGTTTATCGACTCGTTGGTGCAGGGACCGGGTGGACTGAATGACATGCTGAAGTCCGGTAATGATCAAATGACGAAGATCGATCAGGAACTGCAGGACCGAGATGCGCAATTGAAATTAGTCGGTTCGCGCATCAACGGCGGCGAGGGAGGAAATCCACCCGGACTGAAGGCAGCTGCCGCATCTCTGAGAGCGCTCTCGGAATCTCTTCCGGGAAAAGTCGCCGCTGCGAATAACTTGTCTCTAAACGTCTTAAAAGTGGAAGCCCAAGCTGCGGCTTCCCAAATGGTGACATGCTTAAACACGCCGGTGACGTCTTTTCGTTGCGTGAAAGAAGGCAGTGCGAGCACGCTTTACCCGGCGGGCTCCGTGTCGGTGATGGAACTCATCGCCTGTAAAGCCGCGCAGTCGACGAACAAAGTGGTGAACGGTGCCGCGGTAACGAACCGCACGCGCGAAACGAACCTTTATAAAACTCGCAAAGCAGATTTCGAACTGAAGGCGGGCACGGACATTCGGCTGAATGCTGAATTGTCGGGAGAAACGAAGAGTTACGCCGCCGCTCCGAACTACACATACAACACGGTAGACGAAGTGGTTGCTCAGATTGGCGGTAAAGTCGCGTCACTGGGTGGCGCTTACGTGACTCAGTTTAATTCGAAAGTCGCGGATTGCCGGGCGAAAGTGGCCACCAAAATCGGCCAGGATAAAACCTCGGTCGAAGACGCGCTTCGAAACGAAAACGCGAGCGCTTACCGAGCGCTTCGAAATTCCTACTCGGATGCACTCTACGCGGCCACGGGTAAATCCAACAAAACGACCATGCTCGGAATGGCGAATTGTGAAACGGCCGATCTATCGACCCAAGCGAAATGTTTCAAGCAACTCGACTCGATGGTCGACTGCCTTTACACCGGTCAGTCGTGTGCGGGGGGAGCGGGCAGCGCGTCCTCGCTGGGGATGACTTCGGGGACGGCACCGATCAAGGATTTCTTGGGCCAGGTTGCTGCAACCCAAAATCCGAACCGCACGATCACCGTGGCTTGTAGCGGAATCACCGATTGTCTTGCGCAGTATTCCTCGCTTCAAACGACGCTCACCCAAGTGATCGATTCGGGAAAACAATCGAAAGAGCTTTTCAAAACAAATTTAAACCAAAAGATTCAGGCGGCGGCGACGAATCTCGCGAGTGGAAAAGATCCGAACACGGGTAAGGACCTCGGGATGGCGCAGACGCTGAATAAAGTCACCTCTGGAATCGAAGCGGCCAAAGCGAAGATCATGGCGGCATTAGGAAAACTGAAGGTGAAAGATTCGTTTTCACTGGATCCGAAGGAAATTAAGTCGCCGGAGATAGACGAGAAGACCGGGCTTTATAAGCCGAATGATTTGCGCAATCTCGTGCTTCAGGGAATCAATCCGGGCCTGCCCGACGCGGGATCTAAGGGCATCGGAGATACGACGACTGCGATTCAAGAACGTGATAAAGAAATCGAAGATAAACAGGATAAGCTCGACAAATATATCGCGGATTTGGAATCAGCGAAAGCGGCTTGCGTTTCGAAAGCGTCGGCTGCTGACTGTGACACCAAGAAAGATATTTACCACGCTTCATGCGATGTTCGCGGCCCTGAAGCTGAGGCAGCCGACTCGACCGGAGACGCCTTAGCGAAGGGTACGCCGGAAGAAAAAGCGCTGGCTGCTCGTTTGGCAAAATTAACGAAATCATTGGGTTCTAATAGCTCAAAGGTTGGGGAACAGAAATCTGTTGGAAAATCGACAGGCAGCCCTAACATCTGTGGACGCTTGGAGGAGGACTATCGGACCTGCGGTAAGCAGGTTTCGGAAAATATTTCGAAGGATGACCCAACGATGGGCGCGGGTAAAAAAAGCGGCACGGGTAAAAAATCCGGGGGCCTGGGCGGACAGGGCTCTCTCGGTACCCAGTGATGCGTTTTCCATTTACGAAGATGCAAGGCTGCGGGAATGATTTTATCGTGATTGATCACCGCGCGGGTGCTCCAGCTGGGTTTCACCTGACGCCGGAACTCGCGGCGAAGTTATCCCATCGGCAGTTCGGAGTGGGTTGTGACCAAATCCTGTGGTTGAAAGCGGCTTTGGATCCGGGGGTTGCTCGTGCTCGGGTGGTTATTTTAAATGCGGACGGAAGCGAAGCCGAAATGTGCGGAAACGGAATGCGTGCGCTTGCGGTTTTTCTCGGAGAACGAAGGTCCGGGCGGGACGGCCGAGATCAGTCATTCCAGGTTGAGTCCCGGAGTGGTCTTGTCGAAATGACTCTAGCCGGAAAGTATCCGTCGGTCCGATTAGGAACGCCGAAAGTTTTGAATTCTCGGGAAAAAATTTCGCTCTCTCGACCGGATTCGGTCGGTTCGGGATCGAACTCCCGACCTTCAGCGCCTGACTCCAGTTCCTCGCACGTACGGAGCGACTTCCTTTTTGCGCGAGTCGATATGGGGAATCCTCATGCAGTATTCTTTCTTCCGAATGCGGCGTTTGGCAAATTTTCGGAATTAGACCTCGCGGGTTGGGGGAAATTAGTCGAGCATCATCCGGCGTTCCCGAATCGGACGAATGTGGAGTTCGTCGAAATCGAATCGCGGGTGAAGCTTCATGTGCGGGTTTGGGAGCGTGGAGCCGGCGCGACCCTGGCTTGCGGGAGCGGGGCTTGCGCAGTGGTTGCAGCTGCAGAAGCTCTCGGCCATACGGCTCCAGGGGCCGAAGTGGAAGTGGTGCTGCCCGGCGGATCGGTGTTTGTGAAACTCGAGGCGGGTTGGGAATCAGGACAGGGCCGTGTCCACCTTGCCGGACCGGCAGAAAAAGTTTTTACGGGCGAGTGGCTGTAGAAAATCCTTCGATGCTCTAATCAGGAGTGCCGGCTCAAGTACGGCCGCATCTTTTTTTCGCCATACGCTTGAATCGCGCTGAGCCGATTGTGCGCCGGGCAGTAGGCTTTCAAGTTTTCGGCCGCATTCGATCCGCCTTTTGCATATGGTATGGCGTGTTACATCTGCAGGCCGAATCGAGAATTGCAACGTGTGCCTGATTTTTCATGAATGAATTCGCATTGAAAAGCGGCTCTTTGGAACGTGATTCGACGGTCGTTCACTCGGATATAACGTGTTGTATGTTTGGAACTCTTTACGGCTTGAGTTCTCGTCGGACCGCGCAGACGAGAGTTCGAAAAATGTGCAGCTGGCGACGGAGTTTGCGACTCACTTTGTAGTTCGGCTCCGGAAGTAGCGGACCCGTTCACTCGGGATTTTACGTCTTTCTTTTTGATCACTTCCTTCATCGCTTGCTGGAAAATTTCTGAAAGTGCGAGTGCAGGATTTCCATGAAGCTCGCGCACGCGGTTTACGAGTTCCATGAATTCTTCATTCACATCAAGCGTGAGCCGAGTGAGTTCGGCGGAAATGATTTTTGTGCGCTCAATCTTCTGAGGTTCGACGAACGAAACTCCGAGCAAGTATTTCTCTAATGCCGAAATCGTTTGATGGGATGTTTCTCGGACGAGGGAGCAGGCGGCTTCCGAAGTGAGATTTTCTCGTCGAACGTGGGAAGCGATCTTGGCGACGGAGGTTAAGGTCTGGGAGCCTAATTTCAAGCTCTCGGAAATTTCGGGAACTTTACGCAGCAGTCTCATCGCGGAAATTCTTTCGGAAGCTTGAGCAGGGGAGTAGCCCAACCCTTTTTCGACGTATTTAAACATCGAAGGAAAAGCCATGACGGCTTAAGTCCGCCGGTCCTCGATTTCCATCAAGAATTTGAGAAGCTCTAGAGTGGCCGACTTCTCGCGTTTAGCGGCATCGAGAGTTTGTTCGTGGAGTTTTTCGTGGGGAATCATGGTGGTTTCTCAGGATTTAAAGTTTCGGAATGAAACCGGTCAGAGAGGTATACACCTGATTTTTACTGGCGCGTTTTGTGCGCGAGGATCGTCTGAGGCAGGATCGAACGAGATTTTAAGTGAATTTTCGAAAACCACTCAGACAACGGATACAGGTTTTCTTGGTTTGTACAGCAGGTGTTGCAGCATCTCAGTGGCTAAGGATGAAATTCTCCTAAAAAGAGTGGCAAGAAAAATTTTACGGGTGTGGAAAAAATTTAAAGTAATTCCTGCCGCAAACTCCGCAAACTCCGCAAACTCCGCAAACTCCGCAAACTCCGCAAACTCCGCAAACTCCGCAAACTCCGCAAACTCCGCAAACTCCGC
>JACMQW010000015.1 GCA_014376785.1 Oligoflexia bacterium | reverse complement strand
CGATGCGAGGTCATACTGTGCCGGACCCATTCTCCCATCTTGGAAGTCGATCATCACGAGTCGGGTGTCTCCCTTTGAAACGGGAGCCGCCATGATGTTTCTGGAGTGAAAGTCTCGATGCGTGAAAACGGTCGGTTGATCGGCGAGCGCTTGGCAAATTTCACTAAACCGAGTCGTGAGAGTTTTCAGATCCTGAGGACGGAAGTCACGAGCGAGGTAAGTTTTATAGAAGTGCTCGATGGTGAAGTTGGTTTCCCACATCAATTTTTCGTGATCGAAACGCAGCTTGAACGCCTCGAGCTCAGGTGCGCCGACCTTTGGTGAAGCCAATAGCTGGAGATCGACGAGCGAATCGATGACTTGCTCATAGAGGCCACGCTCTACATCGGGGGTCGAAACTTCTTGCAGCCGCCGGAGGAGCGTCACGTCCCCTAGGTCCTCTAATAGAATGATTCCACGCTCGGGGTCGACATCAAGCACGGCCGGCACATCGATACCATTCATGGCGAGGTGGTTTTGGACCGTGAGAAAGGGCAGCTTCATCCCGAACTCCGTGAAGCATTCCATCTTCATCATGATGTTCGATTGGTCTTTCGTTTCGATTCGGTAGTAGCGCCGAGTACTCGCATCTCCCGGAATTTTTTCAGCGTGCGTGATGATCTTTGCGCTGTTTTTAACCCAAGACTCAAGTGCGCCCTCATCACGATCTAGCGTATCGACGAGGTCACGAATTTCGAGTCCGATGGTGCTCGGGGGGGGTTTCAGAATCGCGGTCACAAGCGCTCCAGTCGTTTTTTCATCTTATGAAAATCTTCGGTGTGTACGATAGGATTCAAAAGCGGCGCGTAAAAAGCAACTGTTCGTCGTGCTTTTTCTTTACGAACCTCCATATCGGTGTCGAGGTCATCGCCTTTTTTCTTTGATGTCCGGTCGAAAAAACTCACAAGACCCCGAGGGTCGTATCCCGCTTTATAGATTCGATCGACCGCGGACTCGATTGCCCTTTGGTACTCGACCTCTCCAATGGCCCAAACTGATTGGGATTCTGCGGTGGGCTTCGCACCTTCGCTTAGCAATCTCTCTCGAAATTCAGTGCCTTCAGAAATATCCCATGAAACGGCCATCCCCGAAGCAAGTTCGTTTTCAAATTGGAGGCGCTTGAGAATGGCAACGTCGACATAGATTTTTCCTCCCGGAAGGACCCATATCGAGGGCTCATATCCGGACGTTCCGGCGCTTACGAGCTGAACTCTTGGAAGTGGATTCACGTTTGCTTTAAAAAGTCGTTGCGCGACTTTATCAAGATAGGCCGTAACTTCGGGCGCCTCGATCACTCCCACTTGGTTTCGAAATCCGACGTCAACTTTTTCGACGTAGGAGTGCGGCGGATTAGAGAGTAGCGCAGCTTTCGCCGGCCCGCTTCCGTCGTTCGGAACGGTAGAGCAGCCGCTCATGATGGAAAAAGAAATGACGAAAAGAAAGACAAGCCACGGACATTTGGAAACGAAAGGCATAAAATAACTCCACCCTCCTTCGAGCTTAACTCGGGAGGGTGGAGGGAAATAGTCGGTGAAATTTGCCTAGTGCACCCATTTCACCGGGAGATCGAAAAGGCGATTCAATTACTGACGAACGGTAGTTGGAGTTCCAGGAACTTTCGCTTCTTCAAAAGAGCTTGGGTTCCGAGCCGCATCTTCTCCACCGGATTCCGCAAGTGGAGCGGAGTGCATGGATTTCAATCTTTCAGATTCTTGGCGGTCGGCATCCGACATCGAGTAGCGAAGGAAGAAGCCGGCGTAGATGCGGTTTGGATCTTTCACCAATCCGTCGTTCATCTTCCAGAGGTCTTTCCATTTCTTCTTAGTGCCGTAGACGTCATCAGAAATGAGTCCGAGCGTGTCGCCTGATTTGATCAGGTAGCGCTCATAGCCGTTGTAATAGTTTTCGTTCGCCGCGTTGTCCACTTTCAGCTGAGTGCCTTTTACGAGGTGAGCCGGATTCGAGATTCGATCCGAATTTTCGTCTAAAACCTTCCGCCACTGGTAAACGTCGCCGTAAACCTTGAACGCGATTTTCATCAGGGTGTCGCCTGATAGGACTTCGTAAGTCTCTCCCCCGCTTCCGGTGGAGTGCCTTTCGGTCGCGGTAGCGACCGGAGCAGACTCGTTCATCGATGGCGGTGCATCGACAGAAGGGCTGTTCGCGGGGGGTTCGGTAGAAGTAGGAGGCGCAGTAGAAGCGTCCGCGAAGGACGAAGGCGCTTCAGTGCTGGTAGGAACGTCGACAGAGGCTTCGGGGGCCAATCCGTCTGCGCTTGCTACCGCAGAACCATCCGTAGGTTGGTCAAGGGTGTTGGGGAGCTGGTCAGTGTTCGCATCGACAACCGGAAGTTCATCCGCCGTGACGTCCGATCCTTCGGAAACTTCCGAAGAGGAACAGCCGGTTAAAGTCATCGTGCTGAGGGCCGCGATCATGAGTGCAATAAAGTAAGTTAATTTTTTGTCCATATTCGATCTCCATGGATCTCCTCGGATGGATTTCGGGGAGCCTTAAGAAAAAATACGGACAAGTACGAAAAAAACCTACTTCGAACGAGAAGTGACGCGCGAATCGAGGAAAAGATCCCTTTGATCAAGGGCACCGACGATTTTTTGACAAATTTCTTCAAAATCCTCGGGGTTTTTCAGAAAATTTAAGTCGTCGCTCTCAATGACCAATTTGTTCCCGAGGGCGTAATTCGCCATCCAGTCGTCGTAATACCGATTCAGGCTTGAAAGGTACTCGTCGGGAATGTTTTTTTCGTAATCGCGTCCGCGGAGCACGATTTGCTCTTTTAAGCGGGGCAGAGACTTTCGAAGGTAAAGGACCAAGTCCGGAGGATTTAAAAAGGCGACCATCGACTCATAGAGCTCAAGATAGTTTCGGTAATCTCGCTCGCTCATCATGTTTTGTTCGAAGAGGTTTCGCGCAAAAATATTCGCGTCTTCGTAGATGCTGCGGTCCTGGATCGCAGAATTTTCACCAGCGGTAACGCGTTGATGCGCCTTAAATCGGTGATTTAAGAAGAAAATCTGAAGAGGAAACGACCACCGGGACATGTCTTGGTAGAAGTCTGACAAATACGGATTATCGGCGACGACTTCAAAGTGCGCTTCCCACCCGAACCGCCGAGAAAGCATGTTCGTGAGCGTCGTTTTACCGGTGCCAATATTTCCTGCGATGGCGATGAAAATTTTTTGACTGCTCAAGCCGAAGACCCCCAGGTAAAAAGCTAAGAAGCCAGTGATAGATGGCGGAGGTCTTTCAAGTCAACCCCCGAGGAGTTGATTTAATGTCGGCGAGGAGCAGGAGACAGACTGGGTAGGGGAGATGGAAGTTGCGCCTTCACTAAAAGCCGAAGTTCAGCAGCCCCTCTTTCGAGAGCGTCCGCGTCGAAAATATTCAGCGCCTCCTCTACAGAGGGCTTTTTCTTTTCTTTCTTCCGCCGAGCAATATTCACCAAGTACTTATCCAGCTCTCCGAGAAGCGCTTGATACTGGTTGGTGCTTTCAGCAGATGCAATTCTGAAGCGGAGAGATGCGAGTGCCACCATCAGGTGAGAAGGGTTTTTCTTTGCGTCATTTTCTAGGAGGGGACCTGTAAACGATTTCGACCCAGTTCCTACCAGAGCTTCTGCCCACCAAAGAGTGTTCCACTCCGCATAGGGTTCAGGGGGTTTCGAGCTCGCAAGGGAGGAGAAGAGCACAACGGCTTCTTCAGCCCTTCCTCGGAGCCCATACGCACGCGCTCGCCACAAATCGCTTTCGGTGGATTTCCCGTAAATGCGTTCGAGCGTATCCAGCAATTTCAAAGAAAGCTCAGCATTACCGTCGAGTGTCTCGCACTGCGCGAGGCGGAGCAGAACTTGAAAGTGCCCTTGATCTTTTTCCAGCGCGCGTTCGAAGCGCTCGCAAGCCTGAGAATAGGAACGTTTCCCGAGCCAATCGAGGCCTTGTTGGTAAAAACGAAAACCCTCTTTAGACAGAAACGTTTTACCCGCAATTTCAGCTGGCCGATTCAAATGATGCTTTTTCAGTAACTCCAGAGCCTCTTCTCGACGATTCAATCGCAAAAGCACCTGCGCTAGATCCTCCGAAATTAAAACGGAGTCCGGCTCTTCCTCCTTTAATTGCAAAAGTAGGGGCAGCGCCTCACTCCATTTTTGAGAATCAAAGAGTTTACGGGCATCTTCATAATCGCCCGCGAAGCTGGTGGCCACGACTCCGACCATGACTCCCGAGAAGAGCGATGCTAAGCTAAAAAAGAATGGCAGGCGCATCGCTTCGCATTTCATCACTTTATCTTTCACTTGTCATCTCGACGGTTTCGTTCGTGAGTGTCGAGCACAACCACGCCTTTGCGGAAGATTCTGCGAATGAGGCTAATATCGAAGCGCGAGCTTATGATGTTCGCACGATTCGCCCCAGTCGCTCTGGCAGGGTATACCTCTTTGAAAAATTTGATTCTTTGATGCCAGTCGACGGTAAAATTTTTCTCCTCCGAGAAGGTGACCAACCGATCATGGCCTTGAGGGTGATGCGGACTTACGCCCAGACTAAAAGAATCGCAGCAAAAAAATTGCGGGCCTATCCCGGTTTTGAACTCCTCGGCCGCGGGTCGCGCTACCGGGCGTTTGAAAAGCTCGGAGATAAAGTCCTGCCCGTTCCGCCGACCGCAGAAGATCTGCAGGATTTGAAGGAGCTGGAATCTGCTCCCATAGAAAACCTCCCGACTGTTCCAGTCGATGAATCGACGAACGAAACCCCGGTCGCTGCCCCCGAAGCCCCCAACGAAGCAGCGCCAGAAATCCCAGCGGAGGTGGCCCGCGTCTCAGAAGCGCCGGAGTCGCAAGAGTCGGGTACCGAAAGCGAAGAACATCATGACGAAGATCTCGAACTTCGCGAGGAAGCGGAAGAAGGAGAGACGGACCACTATTTCCCGAATCAGTTTACGATGACGATTGGTAATGTGCCGAACTCTAGCGTCCCTGGACCGAGTTTTAAATTTTCGGGGGGTCTGCTTTATGCTCGAAAGCTCACGCCTTCTTTCGCGCTAGAGGGTGGATTTTACTATTACAAATCTCAGGGAGACCTGGATATCGATGGAGTAACGACTACCGTTTCGATGACCGTAATCCCCGTTGTGGGTACGCTTCGCTATCAATCTCGACTGACGGATCTTTGGACGGGATACCTCTATGGAGGCGTCGTTTATCCGTTCATCGCAAATTCGATCGGCGCCCCGGTGAAACTCTTGCAAAAAGTTCAGGTGATTTCGCCCGCAGTAGGTGTCGGAGCCTTTCTCCAAACAGGCCCGAATTGGTACTTGAGGTTAAATTTTGGACTCGACTCGATGACAGTCGGAGTGATGCTCCGGTATTAATAGATAGGAAGAAGCCATGAATAGAAAAATGTCCCGAAAAGCCGGCTCACTTCTTCTTATGCTCGGAGTACTACTAGCGACGACGAGCTGCGGAGTGAAGGGCCCCCCGCTTCCGCCAGTCGCAGCAAACCCGGTAGATTCTGAACGCGAACCCACGGTGACTGTTTCTCCGTCTCCAAATGCGGAGGTGAACACAGGTCCCGATGAAGATGTTCGAATTCCTGCTCCGAGCCGAGTGAGAAAAACCCCTCCCGTTCGATCTGGAAATTGAAAGGGTTTGATGTCGACACCACTTGATCACTTTGGCTACCGCCGCGGAACATTCAGCGCCGAAAAGGTTTCGCTCAGCAAACTGGCAGAAGAATTCGGAACCCCGCTCTATGTGTACTCCAAAGCAGCTTTTTCTGAGCCGTTCAATCAGCTCACCCAAGCCTTAGGCGACGTACCTCACCTTCTTTGTTTTGCCGTGAAAGCGAATTCAAATCTCTCCGTTCTCGCTCACTTAGCGAAGATCGGTGCTGGAATGGACCTCGTCTCCTCGGGAGAGTTAAAGAGGGCGCTCCGGGCGGGGAGCGCTTCATCTAAAATCGTATTTTCCGGGGTTGGAAAAACGCGGTCCGAGATCGAGGAGGCGTTGGCCGCTTCAATTTTTTCATTCAACGTCGAATCGATCAGTGAGCTTTCGCTCCTGAGTGAATGTGCGATGGCCGTCGGAAAAACGGCTCGGGTCGCGCTTCGGTTTAATCCCGATGTCGATGCACAGACGCATCCGTATATTTCTACCGGGCTAAAAGAAAACAAGTTTGGTTTAGATCGTTCGGAGATTCTAAAGATCGGAAGTCAGAAAGCGAAATACCCCGGAGTGGAAATTTCGGGTCTCTCGATCCACATCGGGAGTCAGATTCTCAGCCTTTCGCCGTTTGAAGACGCATTCATTAAAACAAAGCGAATGGCTGCGGAGCTCGAAAAAAAGCTGGGACACCCGCTCTCGTTTCTCGATTTGGGTGGGGGAGTGGGCATCACCTACGACCGGGAAAAGCCGCCGACCATCGCTGCCTATGCAAAACTGATCACGAAACATTTTGGATCGAAGTCGGATTTAAAGTCGAGGTATCGTATTTTGCTTGAGCCAGGTCGGATGTTCGCAGGAAATGCGGGAGTGCTCCTGTCGCGCGTCCTCCACCGCAAACCCCGCAAGGGAAAAGACTTTGTGATTGTCGATGCAGGCATGAATGACCTTGCCAGGCCAGCCCTCTACGGAAGTTATCACGGAATCCTTCCGGTCGAAAAATCACGTGGGCTGGGAAAACAAAGCAAATGCGACATCGTAGGGCCTGTTTGCGAAAGTTCTGACTGTTTTGCGAAAAGCAGAAAATTTCCCGATCGCCTACGCGCAGGAGATCTGATTGCGTTTCTTTCCACGGGTGCTTACGGAATGACGATGGCCAGTGAATACAATACGCGCTCACGCCCCGCCGAGATCCTCGTTGATCAAGGTCATTATGAATTAGTAAGAAGGCGCGAAACTTTCGAAGAAATGATCGACGCAGAAGTCATCAGAGGAAAACTAAAATGAGTCATATGTATTCTCCCCTGGCCGCTGCCGAAGGTATTTACACCGCACTCGCGACGCCCTTCGCGAAAGGAGGCGAGATCGACTATCCGGCGTTGACGCGTTTGATGGAGCAACAGTTGCGTCACGGAATTTCTGGGTTCGTTGTTTGCGGCACGACTGGAGAAAGCCCAACCCTCACAAGGGAAGAAAAGGCCAACCTCTTTCGCTTCGTTTATGCATTCGCTCAGGGTAAAAACATCGACCTGATGGCGGGAACCGGAACGAACGATACACGAGAAACCATCGAACTGACGAAGATGGCGGAAACAATCGGTTACCGTCGTGTGTTGGTGGTGGTCCCTTATTATAACAAACCGAGTCCGGCCGGGTTGCAGCAACACTTCGAAGCGGTAGCCGATTCATGCCTGGGGGAGCTCGTTCTCTATAACGTTCCCGGGAGGACGAATATTTCCCTCACCGCAGACACCATCGTGGAGCTTGCGGCACATCCGAAAATTAACGCGATTAAAGAAGCTAGCGGCAATCTGGAATTTTTAGCCGAGATTCAAAAAAAACTGCGCTTGAAAAATCGCTCCCTCCAACTTCTGTCGGGAGATGATGAAACTTATTTAGAGTTCATCCGAGCAGGAGGACATGGCGTCATTTCCGTAGCGAGCCACGTTTGTCCCACGGGAATGCGAAGCCTGGAGGCGTCGCATCGGGCAGCAGATCGCGAAGAGGGAGATCGCCTTCAGAAGGCCTATTTATCGTTCTTCCAAGATCTATTCATCGAAGCGAACCCAGGACCTCTGAAGTGGATGCTGAAACAACTGGGCGTTTGTGAGAATGTGTTACGCCTCCCGCTCGTTCCTATCTCCAAGATTGCGGAAGAGAAACTGAAAGCAGTCGTTTCCAAGTTTCGTAAGGTTTCTGAAGAGTACGTGGAATGACCCGTTTTAAAATCGGGGTACTCGGCATTGCTGGAAAAATGGGGGCCGAGCTAAAAACTTGTTTGGAGCAAAGCCCGTTTCTGGAGCGCTTCGAATTAGTATCCGCGCCTTTGCGCGGAGAGCCGCTCGAGGGCCTGCTGGAGTCTGACGTGATCGTGGAGTTTTCTTCACCAGATGTTGTTCTAGAATTATGCCGACTCATTCAGCAGGCTAAGGGCGGCCGTCGACCCGCCTTAGTCGTGGGCGCCACCGGATGGACGGAAGCCCAAATTCAGACTCTTTCGGAATTCGCAAAAGTATTGCCCATTCTTCGGGCTTCAAATTTTTCCCTTGGGGTGATGGTGGCTAAACTCACTCTCGAACTCTGGGCGAGCTTTCCGGAGCTGAAGGATTGGAAGTCAACGATTCGGGAATGGCACCACACCCGAAAGAAGGACGCACCGAGTGGAACGGCCCTGACCTTACGGGATGCGCTCCGACGGAGTGAGCCCATCGAAAGCATTCGGGAAGGAGACATCGTGGGAACCCATGAAGTGTCACTCGAAAACGAGTTTGAGCGTCTGACAGTCATTCACACTGCAAAAAATCGCTCGGTCTTTGCGAGTGGGGCCTTGGGCGCGGCTCTCCGACTGATGAGCTGGCTCTCCGAAGAATCGAACGCAGAATTGCCGAGGCGAGAACTCAGTCTCGACGATTTGTATTTGCGGCGCGAAGCGTAAAGACCGTATAACTGAGAAGAATCAGAGGAAAATTTATGAATATCTACGTTTGCATCAAGCAAGTTCCGGACACGGAAACTAAGATTAAATTAAACGCGGACAGCAGCGGGATCGATACTGCGGGGATTAAATGGATCCTTTCTCCGTTTGATGAATTCGCGGTCGAGGAAGCTCTGCGTGTAAAAGAAAAAAATGCGGGTTCCACCGTAACGGTTATTTCTGCTGGTCCCACCCGTGTGGTGGACTCGATTCGAACGGCTCTCGCAATGGGATGCGATAATGGGATTCATGTTGAGCTCCCAGAGTCCGCCGATAATGCGATGGCGGCAAAAGCGCTCGCCGGTGCTTTGAAAAAAGAAGCTCAGGTCGACCTCGTTTTTACGGGAAAAGAAGCGATCGATGATGGGGCCGCCCAAACGTCGGCACTCATTGCCGAAGGCATGGGCATTCCATGCGTTACCGTCGTTCTCGGAATTGAATATTCGGCGACCGCGGTAAAATGTAAGCGCGAAGTCGAAGGCGGAGCATTCGAGATGGTTGAAGCACCTCTTCCGGTCCTCATCGCGGCCCAAAAGGGTTTAAACGAGCCACGTTATGCGTCACTTCCGAACATCATGAAGGCGAAGAAAAAAGAAGTGAAGTCGCTGAAAGCTGCGGATGTCGCCGTGACCGACGGGGACCAAAAAATTCGATTCAAAAACTTCCAATTGCCACCCCCGAAACAATCCGGAAAAAAAGTTCCGGGCGAAATTCCGGCGGCTGCAAAAGAACTCGTTCGTCTTCTCCATGAAGAAGCAAAGGTGGTTTAACGTATGGCTAAAGTACTCATCGTCGCTGAGCAAAGAGACGGAAAACTTAAAAAATCCACTTTCGAATTGGTAGGCGCAGCGAGCGCGGCCGGAAACGAAACCCACGTTGCCCTCTTGGGAGACGGAGTGGGCGCACTAGCCGCAGAGATCGGAACCTACGGCGCAAACAAAGTGCATGTTGCCGAAAGTGCTTCGCTGAAGCTTTATAATGGCGAAACTTACGCGAACGTTCTCACCGAACTCGTGAAGTCACTTTCGCCCGATGTTGTCTTGGCATCTCACACCCCTACGGGCCGCGATCTCATGCCGAGGATTGCGCGCCGTCTTGATGTGGGATTGGCTTCCGATTGTATTTCGCTGGTTTTCGAAGGAACAAACATCAAAGTTCGGCGCCCTGTATACTCGGGTAAAGCAACCGCAGAAGTTGAATTTCTCGGTGCGGGACCAAGGCTTGCCACGATTCGCGCGAACGCCCTCGGGGTTGGGAAGCCGGATGCCTCTAAAAAAGCAGAGGTCGCACCTTTCGCGGTGAATGCTGGGGAGCCAAAAACAAAAACGACCGACGTTGTTCAAGGCGCTTCGGCTCGTCCGGATGTTACCGAAGCAGCGATTGTTGTTTCAGGCGGCCGAGCTTTAAAGAGTGCCGAGAATTTCAAAATGATCGAAGATTTGGCAGATGTGCTCGGAGCTGCAGTGGGTGCATCCCGAGCAGCGGTCGATGCAGGCTACCGTCCTCATCGCGATCAAGTCGGCCAAACTGGCAAAGTGGTGAGTCCGGCTCTCTACATTGCTTGCGGAATTTCGGGAGCGATCCAACACTTAGCAGGAATGCGCTCTTCTAAAACGATCGTCGCGATCAACATGGATCCGGAAGCTCCCATTTATCAAATCGCCGACTATGGAATGATCGGGGATATTTTTCAGGCAGTCCCCGCGTTGACCGAAGAATTTAAAAAAGTAAAAGAACACTAAGATAGAAAGCGGGGGATTTTTTCCCCCGCTTTTTTAAATTTTAATCAAAATTTTTCGAAAATTTCGTCACAAGCTTAAAAACGGATTTTAAGAAGGCGGTATCGGATGACCTGGCAGACTTTCGCATTCATCATTGTTGCAGGATTCGCGTTCACTTACGCGGGCCTGAAGGTAAAAGTCCTGCTGGATCTGATGAGGAAGCAGCAAGGAAAGGGTCCGAAGCTCGACCGCATTCCTGAACGCATCGTCGCTTCCATTGCGAATGTTTTCGGTCAGTCCGCGGTGAATCAGAAACAGCCGATCGGATTTATCCACACGGTTATTTTTTGGGGCTTTTTGATTATATCGATCGGAACGGTCGAACAGTTTCTTTCGACTCTCTACTCAGGCTGGGGCTTAGAGTTCATTGGAAACACGGCTTATTCCATTTTAGTTAGAGTCCAAGACTACTTCACCACTGCAATTTTGTTTGCCGTGGCTTACGCATTTTATCGAAGGCTCGTGATTAAACCAGCGGGTCTAACGCGATCAAATGATGCAAACATTGTTCTGACTTTTACCGGCGGATTAATGGTCGCCATCTTATTCATGAATGTGTTCATGATCCTTGCTCACCATCCGTACTACGCGGATGCGATGCCAGTCTCAAACGAGCTCGCCCGTTTTTTTAATGGAATGAACCCAGAGACTGCCGAAGTTTGGTTTACGGTATTTAAGTGGATTCACATGCTGCTCGTCTTGGGCTTCTCGATGTACATCCCAAGCTCAAAGCACCTTCACATTCTCGCTGCGGGTCCGAACTCTTTCTTGAAAAAGCTGGACCGCGAAAAAGCGATGAAGCCCATCGACTTCACCAATGAATCGCTTACCCAATATGGCGCGGCTAAAATCACTGATTTGAATTGGAAGGATGATCTTGACCTCTATTCCTGTACGGAGTGTGGTCGCTGCGAAGACCTCTGTCCGGCTTGGAATACGGGAAAACCGCTTTCACCGAAAAAATTGATCATCGATTTGAAAGCGAATCTTTATCGAAATAAGGAGCGCATCTTAGCGGGTAAGTACGACGAGATCGAACCGATTATCGACGGAAATATTACAGAAGATGTGATCTGGGCCTGTACGAGCTGCCGCGCTTGCGAAGTGGCGTGTCCCGTCTTTATCGAGCAGACGGATAAAATCTACGATATCCGCCGTAACCTCGTCATGATGGAATCGAAGTTTCCCGCCGAAGTCCAAACCGTGTTTAAGAACATGGAGACGAACGCATCTCCTTGGGCATTTGCCGCTTCGGATCGCGCGAATTGGTCGGATGGACTAGAAGTGAAGACTCTATCCGAAGTCGCCGATGCGACGGCTCTGGACGTTCTGCTCTGGGTAGGATGTGCGGGATCATTTGATGATCGGAATAAAAAAGTACTTCGCTCGTTCGTGAGCCTTCTTAAAAAAGCGGACGTGAAGTTTGCGATTCTCGGAAACGAAGAGCAGTGCACGGGAGATCCGGCGCGGCGAATCGGGAATGAGTACCTTTTCCAAACGCTCGCGACTGCGAATATCGAAAACCTGAATCGCTATAACGTGAAGAAGATCGTGACCGCCTGCCCACACTGCTTCAATACTTTGAAAAATGAATACAAGGATTTCGGCGGAACCTACGAAGTCATCCACCATTCTCAATACATTTCTCAAATGATTCGCGAAGGTAAGTTAAAGCCGGCGAATACGCTGGATGCTAAAGTCACCTTTCATGACAGCTGCTATCTCGGCCGATGGAACAACGTCTACGATGAGCCGCGCGCGGTCCTCGAATCCGTCCCGGGTGTCACTTTTGTCGAGATGAAGAATCACCACGACCAAAGTATGTGCTGTGGTGCCGGCGGTGGACGCATGTGGATGGAAGAGAAAATCGGCAAAAGGGTGAACATTACACGGACTGAGCAGGCGCTCGACACCGGCGCCAGTATCATCGCCGCGGCTTGTCCGTTCTGCATGACCATGATGAATGACGGTCTCAAATCGAAAGAGAAGCAAGATACCGTTAAGATCATGGATATCGCGGAGTTAATGGATCAAGCGACTAACTGAGCTCTTTACCCCGACCCCTGTTGACACTAGGCACAAAAGTGCATATAACGCACCGTGACCAAAGTAACGGGAGGCTCTATGCAACGACAACTTTTCTTAGGAATGGCTCTAATTTTATCCTCTACTGCCTGCGCTCCGGTCGCTTCGAGCGTCCCTAAGCTTGCAGCGCAGCCGAGGGTGAGTGATGCCGTGGTTGAGAACGGTATCTACGGCCTTGGAGTGGATTCAGAAGTGATCGTGAAAGGCACCGATGAATACGATGCCTATGAGAAGTCGTTGGCTTCGGACTATGAACTGCTGAAGTTTACCGACCGAGAGCCAGAGCTTTCAGAGTTTCGGGACTCGCGCACGATCGCTGAAATCACGCTTCCTGCACGTTTGAAGAGGGTGGATTTCGTCGTGATTCTCGTCCTAAAAAAGACGGCGAAAGAGAAACCGAGCGATTTCAAGCTCGAATGGCTTCGCGGAGAGAGGAATCGATTCTCCCTGTCCCTCCCGAAAGACGGCGTGACCGATGTGGCCTGGACTTCCTTGAAGAAAAATCTCGGTCAGATCACGATTGCTTATCGGGCGAAAAAACTGCAGACGCAGTGATTATTTCACTTGAGAGTGCTTCGGATTTTTTTCGTAATAATCCGAAGGCAGGAAATCTTTGTGGGCAGAGATGAAGCGCTTTAAAGCGGTGTTCGCAAGTTCAGAAACCGTGAGTTTCGTGTGGGCTTCCATCGCGCGTAGAATGTTCGTCACGCCGGCTTCCACTTCAAGGTTCAGAGAATCGATCGACTTCACAATTTTGTAATCATCACGCATTTCACCGTTTTAACCCCCTATTTCGAGGTCGGCAAGAGGAGACCTTGGCGGGAGATTAGACTCGGGATGGCGTGCCGCGCAGCAGGTCTTTCACGATGTCATACATCGCAGCCGGCAACACATCCAAGTCGTCTACTTCCCGGAGTGAGCCCCGTCCCTTTTTCGCAATCTCTTCGCAAAGCGGCAAGCTCGCTCGTTCGCGGCCCATCTTTAAGACGATGAGGTGAGGAAACCGCCCAGCGAGGTAGGAAGGATCCTTACCGGCAGTGTATTTTCCATCGGTTACCAGCACGGTTGAGGGAGGGCGTCGGCTACCCGCGACCGACGCTTCCCGCAGAAGAAGGATCGCAGCCCGCATGCCGCTCTCGAGGTGGGTATAACCTTGAGCCGGAACATTCAAAAACCGACCCACGAATTCATCGACCGTAATTTTCTCCGAAGGCCGTTTCAAAACCCGAGGCTCGTTTTCAAAAGCTAAAATTCCAACGCGATCTTCGGGAAATTGGAGCAATACCACCGCCAGAGCCACTGCAGTCAGAGCGAGCTTTTCACCCGTCATTGAAAGCGAAGTGTCGACGGCTAGGATCACAGACTGATCTCTGACCGATTGGTATTCCATCCAGAGGTCTTCGGGTCTAGGCGGCACTCGGTCTGCATTTGCAATGGACCAAGGGGATGATTCGAGGGTTTCTTCCAGATCAATTTCGACGGACTGGGGATTCGGAGGGAGCTCAGAAAGTGGGGAATGGTGCGTTTCCAAAGGCCGAACGATCGAGCCCATCACCTTTTCCGCTCGTTTTAAAATTGCAGCGGTAGAAAGCGCTTTGAGGTGGTCGGAAAGTTTCCGGTCCTTTCTTGCAGCGGCACTCATTTTAAACTCGTGGAATCGAGTGGCGATATCCCAATCAGAGGAGCTGGCGAGCTCCTTCAGCAGGTCATCGTCATCGAGCTCAAGCGGATGGCTTGCGGAAGCAAAGAGCGATGGGAGTTCGTCCCGCTCGCTCTTTGCTTCGGAACGATAACTTGAAAGAGAGGTTGGGGCGGTCGAACGCGGGGATGTTAATGCTTTTTTTTTTCGTCGTTTTCAGATGAAGGTGAATCGTCGGAAGACGAAATTGCGGATTTGACCATTTCTGAAATGATTCGTTTCGACTCTGAATCGCGCGATTCATCGGAACTACTATCTTGTTCCCATTCTATGCGAGTGGGTAATGCCATGAGGGTCGCTTCGAGAAATGCGGCATCGAAATCACTTCCGGTTTCGAGAAATGCGGTGGTTAAGTCCGCGATCGCCAACGCCGCCCGAATCGAAGCGCCGCGCCGGATGCGGGGATGCGTTCGAGTGCCCCGGACCAATCGCACCGATGTGCGCGCAAGGTCGGGATGAGTCTGTCCGCTGCGGTCTGTTTTATTCAGCCTGCTTTCGACGACTGCGATTTCTTCTCTTTCGTTTTGATATCCAATGGAGATCAATTCGAAGCGATCGAGAATGGCTTCTGAAAGGTGCGAAGTGGCGACAAATTCTCTAGGATTTTGGGTCGCAATCACGGTGAAGCGAGGGTCCGCTCGAACCGTCCCAATTTTCGGGAGTGAAATCATTTTTTCGTCTAAAGCAGGTAAGAGAACGTTCTGAACGCCTTCGGGAAGGCGGTTCAGCTCATTGATGAACAAGACTCCGCCCCTTCGCATCGCAGAGAGCAGGGGTCCTTCGATAAAGGCATTCGATGTGAACCCCTCTTTCATCACGGTAGGAGGGTCAAACCACCCTGTCAGTTTTTGTTCGGTGTAGCGACCGTCGCCGTCGATTCGAAAAACTTCGCGCCCTAAGGCTGCGGTGGCGGCGATTGCGAGGTGGGTTTTACCGACCCCGACGGGTCCTTCAAGCAATACGGATCGATTCGTCGCGAGACACGCTTTAATTTGGCGGAGTTCGGTGACCCGTCCGACGAGAACAGAGTCGGTCGAGGTGAGGGGTGATTCGGAGTGGTCTTCAGAAAGTTTCATGGTGATCCAGCAGCTTGCTGTTTCAGCCTAACCTTCAGATTTCTCAGTGGCAAGGGAGAGGCATTTGAACGCAGGAGAAGATCCAGTGAGTGTCTAAACTTTAGTCAGCTCGTTATATCGCCGACAGAGGGCTCTTCTTCGAAGCCTGCAGACCCGCCTTTAACCAATCGAATTTATTGGCAAAAAAGAAGACCCGCGAGTTGACACACTTGGCAAGCCGCTTGCTTTATTACTCCGTGAGAGCCTTCTCCAGAATGAGGATCATTCGAAAGAAGGAATTAAAACAGAGGAGTAGATTTATGGTTTCCCCCCTTAAGCTAAGCTTGATTCTCGCGATCGCAATTCTTCCCAACACCCTTTTCGCAAGTCCTGCACCGACAAACGACGATTTAGACGATCAGTCGCCGAGCGTATCAGCACCTGCCGCACAGACGGCTAAAGCCGAAGTGAAAACAGTCGCAGTCGTAGTAAAAGACAAAGCAGCTGCCGCTCCTGCAAAACTTCTTTCCCGCAAGGAAATCGGCTCCGCATTCAACGAATTCGAAGCCATCAAAGAAAATGGCGTCATTTCACTCTACGGCATCACTGCAGAACGCTGCATGAACCTCTACACCATCACCAGCGATTCGAAGCGCGGATCTTTCTCCGTTCGTTTTAATGGCGGCGACGCGAGCTGCTTAAACTACACGAAACTCGACATGTCGAAAGAAAAGCCAGCCGGCCTTTCTAAAAAAGAAGGTTCTAAACTGGTGCCTTCCGCAAGCTTCTCCGCTCTTTCGGTTATCTCGGAAAATCCACTCTCAGATCGCAACCGCGAAGTGGTGGACAATTTGAATGACTGCGATGATAAGCCGATTGATTTTAAATCGCCCGCAGACATCGCGGCAGAAAAGAAAAAACAGGACGAGCAAGATCGCCTTGCCCAAACGAATTTGAACATCGATATGATTGCCAGCTGTGACCGGGATTTGACCGAACTCGATGTCGCGGACAAAGCACTCGAAAAACTTTTACCACCTGAACTGGCGATCGCCGGTAAAGATGCAGAATGGAAAGCTGAGCAGCGCAAGATTTTGGACGCGAAGTACTTTGAAAAATGCAGTGTTCAAATCAGACGTGCCAGCACGGAAGTGCTCGATGTTTGTGATGAGCGGCTCGCTAAAATTGTTGCGAACGACAAGTCGTATGCCGATAAAGTAAAAAAATTATACTTCAGCAAGTTGGAAAGATTTTTCACGGCCAGTGCAGTTTCCCCAGAAGTTGCTTTAAAGAATGGCTTAGACACCATCGACCAAATGCGCCGCTTGAGTGATAGCCTTGAGTTTTCTGACAAGGACAAGAATGCTCTCGATGCAGCCGAACAGCAGCTGTACGCAACGACTCTCG